>NZ_QFFX01000029.1:0-36426 GCF_023522295.1 Prevotella sp. TCVGH
TCTAGTTAAACAAACGAAGAAATAAAGTTATATAAACTTAAATATCAGAGAGTTATACATTATTCAGTAAACACTAAATAAAGAAAACAGACTGTTTTGGAAGACAAAATAAACTATTTTGCCCCACAAAACAGTCTGTTTTTCGTTGCTACTCTCTCCAGTTAATGATTATAATTCGTGCGCACAACCATGAAAATCTGCGCTATTTGCGGAATTTACATGTACAATTTCTCGCATGAATTGCTTCTCTTCAAAAATAGGTTCGCATGCATTATTTTCTAAAAAATGCGCTCGCAAATGACGCATATAACGCAGATGACGTGCCTTCATACTCTATGTGATACAGAGATGAAGGCACATCGCTTTTATTTGAACAACGTACAAAAGAGATTAAACACCACAGAGAGGGCAACGATTACTTGTTTTGCGGGAAGAAAGTAGCGCAGATATGCTGTAAATATGCTTGAGCTGCCTTGAGATGAGCCGCCTTTGCGTTTCCTTGACTGACGGCCACCCACTTACGGTTGATATCATACGTCACCAGATTCGCTTCATCCAATAAGCCTAACGTATGAGGCGCCGTGAAGAATGCAAAATGAGGTGAGTTAGGATTGAACATGTCTTTACTGTATTGGAACATCTGATGCGATAATCCCAACTGACCACATAAGGTGGCAACCAAATCGGTTTGTGAACCGTAGATATCAATGTTTCCAGGACCTTTGAGCGCACCCCCGAGGAATAATAAAGGTATATGATAGCGATGTGTGGACAGAGGATTGCTCTCTGTTGGGTTGCCACCCACATGAGAAGATGTAATGACAACCAACATCTCCTTCCACTGAGGCAATTGCTTGAGCTCGGTAATAAATTGTCCTACACAACTATCCGTGTAAGCATAACGATTGAGCTTCTTGTTGGTTAAGCGTTGGGACGGAATAACAGCCGACTCATCCAAATGAGCGGTTTGTATCACCTTCAACCAAGGCTTTACACCTTTGTCCTGTCGTAGGTTGTCAAGGAAATAACGGAACAGATGCTGGTCGTAAACTCCACCTTTTTTCGTACATTGTTGCTTGTCAAACTGTGCCTTAGTGGTGACAGATTGAAAACCAAGGGCACTTAAATACGCTTCCTTTTGCTGTATATTCGCTGCTCCTCCATCAAGGAAGGCAGAAGTATATCCTTGTTTGTGCAGTTCACGAATCAACGAAGGAGCGTGTTGTCCGCCTTCATCATGACTCACAGCTATTGCAGGTGTGCTGGTAAGCAAGGCAGAGATACCTTCGTTAGATGTCGTTCCACTGGCATAAAACTGTCGGAACAGCATGCCCTCGGAAGACAGTTGATCCAACTGTGGCATTACGTCTTGCATTCCACCCAACGAACTCATGAGCTGAGAATCGATACCATCTAATACCAACAGTAAGATATTCGGACGTGCAGTATTTAAGATCCAAAACTTGGGCGCATGGTATTGTTGATGAATCACATCAGGGTCGAGCATTCTTTGTGCCAACTTATTCGCCTCATCCGCATCCATAAAGCGATAAGATGGAATGCTGCTTGGCTGTTCTTCGCACGGAGCAATGGTTGGTGTAGAGCCAAACATACAGCGCAAGGGGTTAAGAGAGGCTTGATACAGTTGTGGGTGGTTTTGAAAATCATCCTGCCGATTTGTTGTCAAGGAATCATGAGATGCCAATTGTCGGACGGGAAGAATTAAAACACCTATCAGCAACACAAAAAGAAGAGTGAAAAAAGGTTTGTTGAGTGGTAACAGTTTTTTCTCAAATCGGTCGTTCCGTAGCATGGGATAAAACAAAGCATAGACAAAAATAGCCATGAGAACAATGCCCACGCCACCGCCTAAAATTGCCCATGCATTCATGTCGGAGAACATCGATTGAGGCGAGTGAAGGAAAGCCAGCCATTGAGAAGCACCCAAATGTCCACCTACCGAACGGAAGAAAGCCAAATCCGTGATATAGACCACTGCGATGAGTAAAGAGATGAAGACAAAATAAAACTTTGCCAAACGACGCCATATCCGGTTTCGTGACCAAATGGTGATGAGTAAAAGGATAGCAGGTATGAGTGTAAGAGCAGCAGCCACGGATAAATCTTGCATCAACCCATGCCAAGAAACCTGCCACCAATCGCGCCATGTCATTTCCCTAAACAGGAGCCAATGATATAGCATGAAAACAAGTTTTTGTACCAAAAATAAAAGTACAAACAAGAAATAGGTCAAAAACAAATACTTAAAACGTGTGCGCATATCGGTGTCAGACAAAAAACATGATTAAAACTTGTGCAATGATGACACGGATGAACATCCCAATGGGATAAACAGTGGCATAACTAATACTGGGAGTATCGCCATCAATCGTATCATTCGCATAAGCCAAAGCCATAGGATTCGCCATCGCCCCACAGAGAATACCGCAAATAGTGCCGTAATCGAACTTCTTAGAACGCAGTGCGAACAAGCCGATGATAAGCACAGGTACTAATGTGAGGACGAAGCCCACGCCAACCCACAACAAGCCTTCTGGTCGAATAACCGTATCGAGAAAATTCTTTCCCGCATCCAAACCTAAACAAGCCAAATACATCGCAAGTCCCATGCGTCGCAACATGAGGGATGCCGAACGTGTGGTATAGGAAATAAAATGCATGTGCGGTCCCAATGCACCTACCAAAATACCCATGATAATGGGACCTCCTGCTATTCCTAATCGAATGGGAGAATCCATGCCTGGCAATGAAATAGGAATGCTTCCTAACATCAGACCTAAAATCATACCAAAGAAGATGCTGCCGACATTAGGCTCGTTGAGGGTTTTTACCGAGTTTCCCAAAAAGCGTTCTGCATTCTCTACAGCCTTTGGTTCGCCCACTACAGTGAGTCGGTCACCATATTGCAGACGCAAATCGTTCGTTGCCAACAACTTTACATCACCACGAATGACACGACTAACATTCACTCCATACGTCTCTCGGAGATGAATTCTACCCAATCGCTTGCCATTGAGTACAGGACGAGTGAGAACGATGACACGCGATTCGACATTAGAATCGATATAATTCCAATCTATCTTTTCTTGATTCCAATCGCGCTCAACCCTTTTTCCAAACAAGATTTCTAAGCCAGAGACAGCCGCAGGAGTAGTTACTACTAATAAACTATCTCCTGTGTGTAAGTCTGTATTGACCATAGGAACGATGACCTCTCCTTGTCGCCATAAACGAGAAACAATGAATTTGAGTGGTGTATTTATGGCTAATTGCCCTATCGTCTTCCCTTCAATAGCAGGATTGATGATTAAAAACTGGCAAACAAACGTTTGATCGTCATCTATCGGTAACTTTGGTTCTAAGTCATCGGGCTTCACAAACAATTTACGCATCAGTAAAATAGCCAAGATGACGCCCACAACACCCAATGGATAAGTCACTGCCGTAGCCAATGCAATGCTATCCGATGGGTGTCCTAAATGTCCTAAAGCCTGTTGGGCAGCACCTAAAGCAGGCGTGTTGGTCGTGGCACCACAAAGCAATCCCACCATATTGGATAGAGAAATGCCGGTTAGCGGACATAATGCAACCGCCATGAGTGTTCCAAGAAAGATGACTCCTAAGCCCCATAAGTTAAAGGTAGTACCCTCATGTCGAAAGGCACCAAAGAAGTTTGGTCCCACATATAGCCCTAAGGTATAAACGAAGAGTACTAATCCGAACGTCTCTATATAGTCAAGAGTTGCGGTATCGATAGATAATCCAATATTTCCAGCAACAATACCGACAAAGAATACAAATGAAACGCCCAACGAAATACCCTTAAACTTGAACTTGCTCAATGCCGTACCCACTGCAATAATCAAAGAGACAATGACTACCGTTTGTACTGATGAATGAATAGTAAAAAGGCCGTTTATCCAATCCACAGTGATAAATATTGTGATACAATCTATTATATAGCTATCGTATCTATTAAAAACCAGTTTATTTAATAAGAGCAAAGGTACGTGAAATATAAGAACTTACAAAATAAATGATACGATTTATTTATCTGTAACCACGACCCTTTCATTAAAAAAGGTCGTTTGCTGGCAAAAACAATCATCAGTTTTTGTTCAACAACGAATGAAATTTGCTTCAGTTACCATTGTTCAAAACCAGAAACCTTTACCGTCATGAACAGGAACATCAGCCATATTCCAATAAAACTCTGCCAAAGCGGTTTTAATATCCTTGATACCAAAAGCCTTCATGAGCGACAGTACCGTCCTTTGATCATGCTCGGAAAGGTCTTTCAACTGGGTACTCTCCACCAATTTAGGATTCTCCCAAACCGCAAGATCCAAGCCTTTTTCATTCCAGTCCATATACACGTTGACGGGAATCTGTATGGCTGGCATCCATACCTCTTTTGCTTCTTGCTGTGAAGAGGGCGCATAAAAAGGAGAAGGCTTGACTCCTACCCGTTTTGATTGGTGCGCTCGCATGAGTCGAATGTTAAGTGTGAATTGCTTACGGCTACGCAAAAAAGTAAAAAATCCTTTTAACCCTATCGGGTTGTTGTCGTCCAAGAACGTAGCATTGTCAAAGTGTACAGTCTTATCCCAAGGCTTTGTGTCGCAGTAAGTGTATTGGAAGAAATCGGCATGGTTGCCATCCGACTTCTCTTCTACACCACCATACGAAGGTTTCACGTTGCTCACGGTGAAGAAATGCTGATAGTGCTGATCCTCTCCTCCATTTACTATCTGCCCCGTTATATCCTCATGTTTATCGTTGAAGTAGCGCAAAGAGAAAGCATATCGCACAAATTTATCAGCATTTCCCATCACATTAACCGACGTGGGATTATCCTTGTCTGCCACCCATTGATTGTTTTCCAACGTATATTTCAACCTATACGACTTGCCCAGACATTGATTATTCTTTGAATATCCGTTTTGATGGAACGTCTTTTCGCCATGCAAATGTCCCTCATACACCTCTATTTCCACCGTTTTGGGTTGAAACAGTGACGCATCGAGGGGTTTCACGTCCCCTTGAGCCACTTGTCCGTCAACGTCAAAGGGCAGCGACACTGTAATATCCCACTGTCCAGTAGAGGTGAGAATCGCAGCAGGAAGATAGAAAGGTGACAACCGATTGTCCTTATCATATTTGCTCTGAGCCGCATGCAGCAAGTCGACTGACAGGTTGAACGCCTCACTTGGATGCAAAATCTGTAACAACCCGTCAAATCCAACGGGGTTGGTAGCCCCCATGTCTACCCCATTGTATTGGTCCACATAGCAATAATCGTAGGGCAATTGGCTCTTATCTGCCACGCGAGCCTTGCCTGTCTTGCCCAACACCGTAGTGGTTTTGTACAGCGAAAAGAAGTGCTGGTGTATCTTATCTTGTCCCAAATCGAAGAACTGGTGGTTGATTTTCTCCCCCTTGCTGTTATAATACTCAATGGACAAGTGGTACACCACCGCTGGATTCTCCTTGACGCTCTTCACTTGAAAGTGCTTGAGCACACTGCTAACGTGCCACCCTTCTTTGGGTGTTATTTCCCAAACAATTTGTTGTGCCGGCGTTGTTGATGGGGTAAAATCTGCCAACACCAACTGCTGGTTAAACGATTTGTTTCCCTTGATGGATCCCTCTTGCAAGGTAAACACGGCCTTCACCGGGTCTTCGTGCAACTTGTTTTTAGTTTCATCCACTGCCTCTTCGGGTTTACACGATGTCACTACGAATACCAACAACGTACAGAGGTATGCGAAAACGGTTGAAAATATGGTCTTTGTTCTCATTGTTTTTTTATTTTGATTATGTTTGTTTTTTATAAAATGATGAATGCTGTTATCGTTATTGATGAACTCGTTAACTATTAACTTGTCAACTTGTTCACTTGTCTACTCGTCAACTACCTCAATTAAACTTCCAACGAAGGGTACAACGAATGTCCCTCCCAAGGTCATGGGCGTAATAACGACTTCGATTGGTGTATTCCTTATATAATTGATTCAACACATTGGTTCCTTCAAAAAACAAGGATAGTTGTTGATGATGAGGCATTTTCCAGGTAACGCCACAGTTAAAGCCCACCAAATGGTATGCCGCAGGCGTATCGTCTGTTAGATCGGTAGCCGCATTAAACCTGCGTTGCTTTGCCACATAGCGATGTTCAATGCCCACAGAAGGCTGCCAAGCCCCACTGACGGCAGGCTTCCACGACAGTTGTTGCGTGAACTTAAACGACGGAATGTACGGCAAATATGCCTTGGTTCGTTGCTCGTTTGCCCATATCCATGAACCATACACTCTATAATCGAGCGTCTGTAACGGATAAAGATGCACGTCCACATCTACCCCACGAAACAAGGCATTGGTTTGAACATACTGAAACACAGGGTATGCCCCAGACACCACGACGATGTTCTCATGTGTAGGATAATCATAAATGTAATGATTGATCCACTGCACATATCCATCCACCCGAGCTTGCACCCATGTGTTGCCATAGCTGAGTGACGTCACCCACTTGTAACTCTGCTCTGAACGGAGCGTGGAATCGCCACGCACAAACATGCCGGAGCTTAGCTCGTTGCCATTACTAAACAGTTCGTAAACGTGTGGTGCGCGCCATGCCATGCCAAAATTGGTAGCCAATGTCAACAGATTTCCTAAATGTTGATGACCTCCTAACGTGAAAGTAACATTCTCAAAGTGCCTGCTTCCCCCATATCGATGTCCGGTCCAATCGTAACCATCGGCACGAGTGAGCTGGTAATCAAACCTTGTTCCGCCCTCTACACCCCATGTATCGCCCAAATATTTGCGCAACGCATAAGCACCAAGGGTGGTCTCTGTATAGTTGGGTATTACAGGTACAACGCCCGTTCCGCGCTCATTACTGTTTTTCATGAGCATGCCTTGCGCCCCCCACTCTGTCTTCCAACGGTCAGACAGCTTACTCCAATGCCATTGTGATTGCAGTGATTGCAAGAAAAGACTAACCGAAGGGATGTCCGAATGGTTCATGCGACGGATGCGATTTTCACGCCTGTCATCGGCTTGATAGGTGGTTTGCCAACTGCATTTCACGCGCCTACTGGGCTGATAATACACATTGACAAAGGCAGTATGGTGCGCCACGCGCTGAAAAGGATAATCTATTTGATAGGTAAAAGGCGTAAACTCTACCGGTTGCCCTATCCTGATGCGCTCTTGCAACAGCTGCTCGTTACCCATTTGCGCACTACGCATCACTCCCATTTTCTGCCAAAACAAGCTGTACCCCGTTTCTACGCGCCATTGGTTGTACTGGTATCCCAGCGAAAAAGCGGCGTTGCGTTGTCGCATGCCCGTGTTGTTGAGCAGATAAGCCGCCGTACTTCGGTCGCCCGACTGTTCAAAAGTGCCTTGCAAGCTCCACGCTATTTGGCGATTAAAAGGCATCGTTCCCTGCATGTATCCTACCGTTCCCATCTGCCGCCCGTTGCTTCCATAGTAGCCCATCACGTCGGCTTGCAGACCTTTCGAGCCATAGGGTAAGGGTTTGGCGTTCATCAAAATGATACCACCCAATGCTTCTGCACCGTATCTCACCGACTCAGAGCCTTTCACTACCACCACATCGTTATAAGCATTCTTATCTATTTCGGGTGCATGGTCGATACCCCATTGCTGACCAGTAAGCCTTGCTCCCCTACTCACTACCAATATTCGGTTGCCATACATGCCATGTATCACAGGTTTTGCCACACTCGCACCCGTTTGAAGCATACTCACCCCACTGACATTCTCTAACATCGACGCCAAAGACTTACCTGCCGCACGAGCAATGTCATCGTGAGTAAGCGTGGTACTGATACTATTGGGCGTTACTAATTGTCGTTTACTCTTCACCACTACTTCGCCCAAAGTAATGGTATCTTTTAGATGTTGGCGAGGTATGTGTTCTATATCCTGCGCATTCACCAACGTACTATTGCTCATCACCATACTCAACAATAGGATGATAAGCCATAATTTTTCCTTTTTATTCATTTGTATAATTTCTCCTTTTCATTCAATAGGCTTCGCCTCAGCCATTCAATCATGATTGAATTGCCTTCAGTTTGCCCTATTTTTACATAAAAGATACTTCGCCTTAGCAATTTCAGGCAAGCCTGATTGCGTTCGGCTCGTAATCTTTTTTAATAAAATAGGGGTATGAATATCATCATTCTACAGACAAAAGAATGTTCTTTCATCTGAAGTATGAATTATAAATTATGAATGATGAATTAAAAAAGGGGGCGAATGTGCATTTATCTCAATAGGCTGACGATAAACGATTTGTTCCGCAAAAAGAGGTTGAAGTACATGCTTAACAAGCAACACAGGCTGCCAAACAAACAGTTTGGGCATGCTCATCTTGCACAGATCAAAGTTACAAATGTAACAATATGACTGTACAGAAGCATGATGTTGCTCAATTTTATCAAAATGTGGAACTGGTGAGTTGTGCGCATGAAAGTCTTTGACAAAGAGAGCTAAGATGAAGGTCAGCACCATCATCCACGCCATCAATATTCGTTTGAATTTACTTGTTGTCATCCGCACTCACAAGAGCCTATGTTATCTAAAAAGCAAAAGTAGACAAAAAAATGGCTACCATGACGTGTTGTCACCATTTAATACCTATTTTTTGATTATCTTAACAGACTACTTCGTATATTACATCTTCGTTAATACTAATTCACCCAATAGGTTGATGCAACGAAAAAACGCCATATATTAGAATAGGGGACACGTTGCAAAGAAGGTTTATTAATGCTGAATTATCTTTACAAAGTACCTCTCATAACTCGCGTATTTGCAACCAACTTCAAAGTTGTTCGCAAATACGCGAGTTATGAGCAATGTTTGTAAGTTGTTGTTATTCATTATGTTACATTTGTATCATCTCTTTTCTTTCGTATTTTTACCGCTCTTTTGCAATTGAAGCATTGAGATAAGCCTGCAATTTGCATGCTTTAATACGGTTATTACATGTGAATAACACCTCTAAAGCGTGTTTCCAAGAGCGTAAAATCAACGATTCAGCTTGAAAAGGCGTTTATTTTGTGAAAATCAGCCCATTTTTGTTGTGCGTTTGCCTATTAAATTTTTCTATTTTGAAGATTTTGGATGACCGTTTTTTGGTAAAATAATAGGACAAAAGTAACAGATTCCTTATTAAAAATAAACACAAGTGCAGCTCTTACTGAGAGAGTAATTGTTATTACAATAAATGAAAGGTACGTGAGGTAAACAATGCAATTAGATTTGTTATAGAAACAAAAGGACGAAGATTGTTTTTCACGATAAGCAATCTCTCTTAAATGAAAGAGCCATAAATGAAAATTAAAATAGTTTCCATAAAAAAATAATGTTTCAAAAAAATGTTTACCTTTGCAAGCGTTTTTTATTTTCAAAAGCATTATGAATAAATTTTTAGTATCATGCACTACAGCTTTAACCATCTTAGTTAGTGCTTGTCAAAAAGAATACATAATAGATGACAACTTAAAAATCCAAAACAAAATCACGAATCAATGTCAATTTACTAAGGAAAGTGCAGAACAGCTTTTTGCACAAACCCTTTCAAGAGCCACCTATGCAGAACCGCAATTACGTGCATTCTTAAAGAAAGTTGCACTTGAATTGAATGATAATGATTATAACATTTTCTATCCATTAACAAAGAACCGAAAGGTAGCAGACGGAAAAACTTTTGCAGAAATTTTACAAAAATACACCAACAATAACAACGAACTTGCACAGATAGAAATATCAGCACCTCTCCTAAACATTTTTATCCCAGATTTGTCTCTGTTTGACGATAGTTTATCTGTAAATCACTTAAATATCCAAGATAATAATATACCAATATATTACAAGGGTAAGTTCTATATTAATGGCTGTATCACAGATTCTGTCTCAAAGGAAACACGTGGTATGTTTCCCTTGTTTCATACCTTTGTAGTAGGTGAGAGTCATAGAATGAAATTAAAAGATGGAATAACTCGTGCTACAGGTAAAGCAAGTTATACTTTTGTAGATGATGGCTACAATCCAACTAAAACCCATACATATGAGCTTTTGACACGCAGCAGATCATACAGTTATTATGATATGTATGAAAATTATGAAGAAAAATTTGATGCGTCTAAAAATATGATTGATACCAAATATCTCCCTCAAGAGACCTTAGAGGCATTCAGAAAAGTAGGTTGTGGAAATGGTGTTCTTAGAACAAAAATGGTTTATCAACTAAATCATCTCGATGATTTTAATACTCAAAAACGCAATTTGGATATTTCGGTTAAAGATGCGGTATTCAGAATGAAACTTAATCCAAACCATTACTACTGGTTGAGTCGTCACAAGGAACAAGAAGTGGCTCCTGGTGCTTACTTGAGTCCTTATGTCAAGAATGAAGAATATTATGATGCTGGTGGTGATCCTGATTATGATTTTGTTTTTAAGCGCTTATGGACCGAAGGACATTTTACATTCCACATTACTGTTATAACTGGAACAAGCAAGAATGTTATAGCACTCTCTATCAGTCCAAAGGATTTGTTTACGGCAACTATACATGTGCGTAGAAAGCATAAAACTGCATTTAGAAGACTCCACTCATGGTATAGTATTGATGTTAAGCAATTGCGTTCAAAATGGGTTTACCCACAAGATATAGGTACAGATCTTCGTTTTGAATCGTGGAATCCATTTGATCAAACACTACAACGCTCTATCTATGTCTCCGTATTAGGAACAAATGCTAAGAATGTAAATGAGAAACGTAAAGATGAGTCGTATATGACTCGGTTAAAAGCAGGAGTAGAAGGCTCGGTTACCATCCCAATCTCTAAAGATGGAAAAGGAAATCCTTCTATCAACCTCTCATCAGATTGGGAAAAGCAAAATACGGTACAACTCACAGAACGTGTACAAATAGATGTTGCAGACAATGAAATACTAACAGGTAATCGCAGCTATCATTTCTTCAGTCCAAGTCCAATTGAACGCATTGAAGGTAATAAAGCCTATCTTACAACAGAGCTTTTCGGTTGTTTCGATATGTGTATTATTCCTGTAAAACGTAGTTTAACTAATCGATAATATAAATTTGACAACAATGAAGTTAATTTTATCCAAAATGCAGAAACCGTGTGTTATTGTATTATTTTTACTTGTCATATCAATTTCTTTTAGTTCGTGTGCCGAAGACGACGACTTTGTTACACCAAATGTAGAAAATACAATTTGGCGTATGGTAGATAATTATTTAACAAATGGCAACACATACATTACTCAAATAACTTTTCGTGACGGCTATGCTACCTATGTTTTTATAAACAGACATACTGGGGTGGTAGACACTTACAATGACATAATAGCACATGGACGATATTATTATGACAGACATGCTGGAGGCTTTTTAATTATTGATGAAAAGACAGGCTTGCCGTACAAAGGGGTTGGAACTTTTCGCTATGAAAATGGTTTGATCATGAGTGGTTCTACGACTTATGTTCTTTATAAATAAGAATACAGGAAATGTTCAAAAAAAGAATAGCAACTTATAAATACCAATACAATTGGATAAAGAGCATCATAGATTTTTATAATAATGATAATTATACCGATACTTTAATCACTGGCAAAGGATTCCAATTCAAGCATGGCATATTAACAACAGATGCGGGAAATTACTATCCGAATAAATAATTTATTTCATTACATAAAAAACTGTCTGCAATAAAACTTAGCAGACAGGTTTTTATATGTTGGGTGAAAGGTTCCTTGGATAACTATTTATGACAACCACGCACTTGGAAATTGTCTATTTTAGCTAAGTAAAACGCCTTGAAGTCTTGCCAATGATAATACGGAGCAATAGCAGAAGGAAGAGGCAGGGTGGCTTCGTTCTCATTCAGAAGTACTTTGACAAGGATGTCGTGTGGACGCTTTTGCGAACGATAGAATACGAATTGCAGGTTGCAAGCCATAGGGAAAATACGATAATCTAACCAATTTTCATCGTCTAACAGTTCCAAGTCTTCTACTTCCTTGTCGTAGCCATCAATGCCTAACAAGCATACCAAAGGCATTACCATGGTATCGTGGCCATAACGAAGCGTTGCGCCTGGGTGAGAGAGTGCCACACAACTATCTGCCTCGATAATGATGCGGCGCAGCAACAACCGCTGAGAATAGGGCTGAACAGCGCCATTGAGAGGCGACGGACCGTAATTGATGTACCACCAAGCATTGGTTTTGAGCCAAGCGTCATACAACTCATCGTGAGTAAAGAGAGGGAGTAATGAAATCTGATGACGCAGTTCGGTGCTCTGAACATTGCAAGCAAGGTTGTAAAGCTGATAGTTGAAGTCGGTTGCATTCACGCTATCTCGCCAATATAACTCGTCATTAAAAATTCTATTCATCACCCCAACATGGTTATCATGCTTGCGTGCAAAGGCATCATAAATATCCTTCACCTTGCCAGGCATTTTGTTTTTATACAAAGCCGTGTCGCCATATACCAAATAGGACATATCATGTTCACTCGCATCATGCGTAATTTGCAGTTGTGGATTGATGCGTATGAGTTGATGTAACGCATTCTCCATCGACAAGATACATCGCACAACAGTGCTACTCTTTGCGTCTACATGCGTTTTTCCACGAAAAACTTCTGGAAAACGCTCGTACATTCGCTGTGCAATTTGTTGGTGTTGCTCGGCTCCACGCAAGGTTAGCTCACCCAATCTTCCCTTTGCTTCGTTACAAATCATGCTTACTTTGCGCAACACCTCTTTGCCTGTGGGGGTCAATTTTCCCAAACTGTCGGCATGCTGCAACGTATGAAGCGGACTGCTATAGTCGGTTGGTTCGATAAGATAACGCGAACCGTGTCGCCCATAATGACTTATATAAAAAGGAACATAACCCTTTGGTGCTGGTGTCAACTTAGCTTGTAACGGTCCCGGATAAGCATAATAGCCATTGGCAGCCAATAATGGGTTTTGTAATATCTCTGTCTTTGAACGCTGGCCATACACAACCGTGTAGCTAACAGCCAGTAAAAGGAGGATAAAATATTTCTTCATCGTCTTAGTCTTTGAGTCTATACCACTTACAAAAGTAGTGTTTTTAACGAGAAAAGCAAACCAGTTTTCTTATTTTCATCAGCGATGATTGGTAAAAAACCAAAACATTTGCTTTACGTTTTGCAAAAGAAATAGTATCTTTGCCTAACTAACAATGCCCTAACAAACCAAAGATGAGAGTTTGTTGGGGGGATTGCAGAACGACAAGTCAACTACTATCAAACCTTTTTTATGCATTACTTATGGTCTGACGATTATTGGTTGCTCCTGATGCAACTTTACCTAAAGAAGCCAATAGGCATAAAACCCTTGTACTCACGTGCCATGGTAGATCTTAGCTTAGCACTTCATATCCCCCCACAGACATTGTATGAGCAGATGTTCAAACTGCGACGATTGGACACACCTCGCTTGGAAAAGCTTTGGAAAGAATATGCTACACATCCCAACAAATTGACTCGTGATGTAAAAATCTTGAAGAAGATGCACGGATTTGGGCAAGCTGAGACCTTTTATGATGGAGTAGAAATCAACGAATCGTTCGAGCAAGACTTTCAACCACTGAAAGAGGATGAAGAGTTAATGCCCATCATGCTCATTATCATCCTCGACTTGTATTTTCGCCTCATTCCTATGACCATGGTAAGCGACACGCCTGAGATTATTAAACTGGCAAAACAGATGCGTCTCAAACCTCAAAAAGTGGTAGAAGTTATGGAAGTATTCCAGTTTTGTGACCCCTATCTGAATAGCGAAAATTTACTCATACATCCACTATTGGCTCCTTGTCAAGAGATTTGGCAACGATATGGCAACACGAATCCCGAACAGTTAGCTGCTTTAGCCAGTCAATTGAAAGACTACTTCTAAAGACAGTCGACAACGACAAGAATAGAGCCATTGGCAGGAAGAGACGAAAGAGAGGGCGGCACCTCTTAAATAAAAACCAAAAACAAATGGTTTATAGCAAATTCTTTTGTATTTTTGCATGGACATAAAACGCCTCTTTCATTCTTGAAAAAGAATACATTTAAGAATCGCTAATAAGCATTATGGCTCAAAAACTCATACAGACACAGAAGCAAACTCAACAACAAGTGCAACGCCTCTCGCAACAACAAATGCTACAGGTGAAGCTCTTGGAGATGCCGTTGACTGAACTGGAAGAGAGCGTAAATGCTGAATTGGATGATAATCCCGCATTAGAGAAATCGGAATACGAAGATACTCCTGCCCATGACCATGAGCATGAAGAAGAACAAGAGGAAAACTTTGAACAGAAAACTGAAAGAGAAGAGCGAGAAGACGCATTGGACAAAGCGCTGGAAAATATTGGCAGAGACGATGAAATGCCAGAAACTTACACTGGATACCATACCAACAACAATGCAGAATACGAAGAGATAGTGTATGGAGACGCCACCTCTTTCTACGATAAGTTGAAAGAACAGATGGGTATGGAGCATCTGACAGACGAGCAACAATATGTCATGGAATATCTTATTGGCTCGCTTGATGATGACGGATATTTAAGAAAAGAGATAGATACGATTAGTGACGAACTGGCAATTTACCATAACATTGACGTATCTACAAAGCAGATAGAAAACGTGTTATCCATACTTCAAAGCTTTGATCCAGCTGGCATTGGTGCTCGTTCGTTACAAGAATGTCTCTTGTTACAAATAAAAAGACGCCCTGACGACAAACTCAAAGAAATCTTATGGCAAGTCATTGCAAACCATTTTGAAGCCTTTACCAAAAAACATTGGGACAAGATTCAAAGCAACATGGGATTAACAGACTTGCAAATAGAAGCTGTTCAAGAGGAAATTCTAAAACTAAATCCCAAGCCAGGGGCGTCGCTGGGCGAGACATTAGGTAGGAACGTTCAGCAAATAACACCCGACTTCATTGTTGAAGTAAATGATGACGATTCTATATCTTTTACCCTTAATCAGGGAAACATTCCCGAATTGACCATCTCTCCCATGTTTTCTGATATGGTAGATACGTACAGAACCAACAAGGGGAACATGAATCGACAAGAGAAAGAAGCACTCCTGTACGCCAAACAGAAGGTGGACAAAGCACAAGGATATATAGAAGCTATCAAGCAACGTCGACATACTCTCTACATAACAATGAGAGCCATTATCAATTGGCAACGGGCTTTTTTCTTAGATGGCGATGAGACTGACTTGAAACCGATGATTCTAAAAGACATAGCCGACCAAACAGGATTGGATATTTCGACCATCTCGCGCGTCAGTAACTTGAAATATGCGCAAACAAAGTGGGGCACTTTTCCGCTAAAATTCTTCTTTACCGATGGCTATATCACCGAAGAAGGCGAAGAACTCTCCACTCGAAAAATCAAATTAGCATTGAAAGAAGTCATTGAACACGAAGACAAACGCAAGCCGATGAGTGATGAATCGTTAGCCAAAGAAATGAAAAAACGAGGATATCCCGTAGCACGGCGCACAATAGCGAAGTATAGAGAACAGTTGGGCATATCTGTTGCTCGCCTTAGAAAAGAATAAATGCAGCCTTGCATGCTTAACACAAAGCAACAAGTCATGATAGATACGATTCGTCAAACAATGATGACGAATGATAAAAAATGAAAGAAAAAAACATTATCTTAACTGCTCGTGTGATGAGTATCGTCTTCACACCGTTCTATCTACCCATCTTAGGACTGATAGCTCTATTCTTCATGAGTTATCTGAGCAACTTAGTACCTTGGTATTACAAGCTAACCGTCATCATGATGGTGTACCTTTTTACAGTTCTTCTTCCCACACTTCTCATTCATCTCTATCGTAAATATCAAGGCTGGACACTCATTGAATTAGGCGTAAAAGAGAGACGAATGGTTCCCTACATTATTTCAATCGTGTGCTACTTCGTGTGTTATTACATCATGAACTTGTATCACATTCCACATTTCATCAGTAGTATCCTCGTTACTGCCCTCGCCATTCAAATTATCTGTGCGTTGATCAACGTCTGGTGGAAGATATCTACACACTCAGCAGCTATCGGTGGTGTTACAGGAGCATTGCTCGCATTTGCTTTGATGTTCCAGTTTAATCCCATTTGGTGGCTATGTTTATCGTTATTGGTGGCAGGATTGGTAGGTACCAGTCGTATAATTTTAAGGCAACACAGCCTGTCTCAAGTCATCATTGGCTTTATGGTTGGCCTCGTAGCTGCCTTCTATATTATTTTAGCAATATAAGAAACACATTAAAACCCTAAAAATATGAAACCATTAGTGAGCATTATCATGGGTAGCACAAGTGACCTACCCGTTATGGAAAAAGCCTGTAAATTCCTCAATGACTTGAAAATACCATTCGAAGTCAATGCGTTATCGGCTCATCGAACACCTGCTGCCGTTGAAACATTTGCCAAAGAAGCCGCAGGTAGAGGCATTAAAGTTATCATTGCTGCTGCAGGAATGGCAGCAGCCTTACCAGGTGTGATTGCTGCCAACACTACATTACCCGTCATTGGTGTACCTATCAAGGGGATGTTAGACGGTTTAGACGCCATGCTCAGCATCATTCAGATGCCTCCAGGCATCCCAGTAGCAACGGTAGGTGTAAATGGAGCCATGAATGCAGCTATCCTTGCCGTCGAGATGTTGGCACTCTCAGATGAAGCCATTGCACAAAAGATGAAAGAACACAAGGCTGGCTTAGGCGCAAAGATACAGAAAGCAAATGCCGATTTGTCTGCTATCAAGGACTACGAGTTCAAGACTAATTAAGGAAATATGCTAACATGATAGATCTTTTTAATTACCATCGTCGTGAGTCCTCTGTTGTACACGTGGGCAATATCACGATTGGTGGAGATAGTCCGATACGCATCCAGTCGATGACTACCACGGACACAAATGATACGGAGGCTTGCGTTGAGCAAGCCGAACGCATCATACAAGCAGGTGGCGAGTTGGTTCGACTCACTACACAAGGCAGAAGAGAGGCAGAAAACTTGAAGAACATTCATGCTGCATTACGAGCAAAGGGGCATCATACACCATTGGTAGCCGATGTTCACTTTAATGCTAACGTGGCTGATGTGGCAGCTGAATACACCGAGAAAGTGCGTATTAACCCGGGCAACTATGTAGATCCTGCCAGAAAGTTTATTCAAATAGCCTATACTGACGAGGAATATGCACAGGAACTCAAAAAGATTGAAGACCGTTTTGTGCCTTTCCTCAACATTTGCAAAGCCAATCATACCGCCATTCGCATTGGTGTAAACCACGGTTCGCTATCCGACAGAATACGTAACCGATACGGTGATACGCCCGAAGGCTTTGTAGAAAGTTGCATGGAGTTTTTGCGCATCTGCAAAAAAGAGCAATTTGAGAATGTTGTCATCTCTATCAAATCCAGCAATACCATTGTCATGGTTCAGTCGGTACGCTTATTGGTCGATGCCATGGACAAAGAAGACATGCACTATCCTTTGCACCTTGGGGTGACGGAAGCTGGCGAAGGCGAAGACGGACGCATCAAGAGTGCAGTCGGCATTGGTGCCTTATTGGCAGATGGCATCGGAGATACGATTCGTGTATCGCTTTCCGAAGAACCCGAATGCGAGATACCTGTAGCAAAACACATCGTCAATTACATTACCAAACGTGCAGGACATCTCTTGATTCCTGCAGAACAAAACAAGAATTTCAATTACTTGCATCCTACACGGCGCAAGACACGTGCTGTTGGCAACATCGGTGGAAACAACAAGCCCATTGTCATTGCCTCGAATGAGGGAGTTAAAGCCGATTATATTTACACGGGACCAAAGGTTCCTGCCAACCGTCAAAACCACAAATACATTGTCGATTACAGCGAATATCATAGCGAGAAACATACCTACCCCATTTTTCCAGCCATGGCAATGCCCTTTATCGGCAGCATGAGGTCGGACATCAAGTTCTTAGTCTTACAGTATGGAACGCCAGTAGAAGAGTATGTAGCATGCTTAAAGGCACATCCAGAGGTTGTTGTAGTATGTGTGAGCAATCACCAGAACCGCTTAGGAGAGCAACGTGCCTTGCTTCACGAAATCATGAACAACGGTGTTGACAACCCTGTTGTCATTGCCCAAATGTATCGACACGATGAAAAGAACGCTTTTCAACTTGATGCTGCGGTCGACATGGGTGCCTTGATGGTCGACGGATTTGTGGATGGTATATGGCTCATGAATGATGGACAATTACCCCATAGCGTGTTAGAAGAGACGGCATTCAATATTTTGCAAGCCGGACGGTTGCGTATGAGCAAGACCGAATACATCAGTTGTCCGGGCTGCGGACGTACGTTGTACGATTTGCAAGATACCATTGCACAAATCAAAGATGCCACAAAAGACATGAAAGGGCTCAAAATTGGAATTATGGGCTGTATCGTCAATGGTCCCGGAGAAATGGCGGATGCCGACTACGGTTATGTAGGAGCAGGTCCGGGAAAGGTATCTCTCTACAGAAAACAAACGTGTGTCAAGAAAAACATACCTACCGAAGAGGCTGTAGAGCAGTTATTAAAGCTCATCCATGACGACCAGAAAAAGGGAAACTCATGAACATCTGATATCAGTTGAATAGCACTATTCAGCGCAGCGCAAAGAGAGAAGCCATTTGTGTACAGATGAAGATACATTGATTTGTATTGCTCACCTACACAAATGGCTTTTTATGTGATTCCTTCACAGAGGATTTCGCTCCTGATGGTTTACCACCTATTCCTATTAAAATGATACCTTTCGGGCCATAGGTGCAAGGCGTAGATGTAACCCTCGTGGTCGTAAACCTTTGCCAAGCGATATAAACGTTTTACGAAGGCTTGGTAATTCTTTTGAGATACGGGCATCCACTGCACCTCTGCCATAGCTGCCATGCGTGGCAAAAGCATGTATTCTGCCTGTTGGGTATAAGGAATGTATTCTGTCCACAAATTGGCTTGTGCACCAATAATATGCTGCTTGGCTTTCGCCGATAATGAATCGGGGGCTGGATCAAAGCTATAAACCTTCTCCACAGGTAGACACCCACCCCATGCCATGGGTTCGTTGCGTGTCTGATCGGTTTGATAATAATCAAAATAAGCAAACTCCGTCGGTGACATAATCACATCATGCCCATCGGCTGATGCCTTGTTACCATTAGAAACACCACGCCAACTCATAATGGTTGCACTGGGATTGATGTCTCCTTCCAAAATTTCATCCCATCCTATGATAATTTTTCCTTTGCTATTAAGATATTTCTCCATGCGTTTGGTAAAATAGGCTTGCAGTTGGTGCGTATTGATACCTTCGCGTTTGGCTAACGCTTGACATTTTGGACATACTTTCCAGTAATCGCGTGGCGTTTCATCTCCGCCAATGTGGAACTCTTTCGCTGGGAAAATTGGTACCAGCTCGTCGATGATATCCTCTAAAAATGGATATATTTTCTCATTCCCCAAGCATAGTACATCTAAATAAACACCCCATCCAAAGCCAACCTCATATGGACCACCTGTACACCCTAATTCTGGAAAAGTGGCGAGTGCTGCCATCATGTGACCAGGCATATCAATCTCTGGAATTACCTTAATATGGCGCTGGCGTGCATATTCTACAATTTCGCGCGCCTCTTCCTGTGTATAATAGCCACCATAAGGCGTACCATCATCCAAATCAGAGTCGCGACCTATCACTGTTCGCTGGCGAACAGAACCTATTTTAGTCAGTTCAGGATATTTCTTGATTTCTATGCGCCAACCTTGATCGTCCGTTAAATGCCAATGAAAAGTATTCATGTTGTGCAATGCCAACAGGTCGATGAATTTCTTTACAAACGAAACGGGGAAGAAATGCCGCGCACAATCGAGCATCATACCACGATAACCAAAGCGGGGTTCATCATCAATCTCAACGGCTGGAAAAACAATATTATCTTGATGAATCTCTTCTGCCAATGACTTTCGGAGTGTCTGAATACCATAAAACACTCCCTTAGGAGTCTTACCAGTCACACGAATGGACTTGTTAGAGACGGAAATGTGATAAGCCTCATCTCCTTTCAATTTATTATCGATCGCAAGGACGATGCAACCGTTCTTTGCACGTCTGTCATTGGTTACCGATACTTCTTTGTTGGTCATAGATTTGAAGTACTGTGCAAGGAACTGGGCATTGCGTTGCATCGCTTCGTCTGCACCAGCATACACAATGAGTGTACCATCAGTAAGGCTGAAACCTTGTCCCTTTACCAACTTAATGGATTGTGGAAGAGGTACCACTTCATAATTGGCAATACCTGCATACGACTGTAAAAATAGAGTAGTTAGCAGCATGATGCATAAAATTCGTTTCATCGTTAACAACAATCTTTTTAGGTTTTAATAAATAGAAAAATGGGGTTTTTAATCCATATACTGGCAAAGTTACGCTTTTTTATTGGATTGGTGCCATTTTAACGCAATGGATTTCCGCACGTATGGCACAAGGATAAGCAACAAAAATAGACTGTATTGGCGAGCAAAACAGTTTGTTTTGGTTCGCAATACAGTCTATTTTCTGTCCTTGACCTAATGTAGGCTGGTTCTATAAATTACCACCTCATATAGTCATCAAATATTTATGAAATACGTTTTGTTATCTTTTGGCTTCTTTTTGAGGTGAAAATGTAAGTTCGTTCAGTCGTGTAGCTCGCTACACTCCTTCACTCTCTTGCATTTTCACCTCAAAAATAAGCTCAAAATCTAACAAAGCTAATTTATAGAACCAGCCTTTACTTTATTTGCTTGAAGTGTAACCTAATCGGAGCGTCCAACATATAAGGTGGTTCTGAAGAAGAATATTTCATTGATTCCACTAATTCATGCCAACTTGGTTCAGTAGGTTCGATATCATAAATAGATATTTCTAAGATTTTTTCCTTTTGTGGGGTCTTCAACAAGCGGAAACCTATGAGAGCTTTACGCACATTGGTATGCGCCTTATCAAAGGCAACATTCACCTTCTCCAACTCATACTCGGTGAGTGAAATCTTTGGCGGGCGACGGACAGCACCCTCATAGAAATATGACTGACGTTCACCCACAAACTTCGCTTTCGTAGGAGCTATGAAGTAATTCTTCAGTTTGCCATCGAAATGAGGCGTCAACCGATAGCCTTCGGCAGGTGTTCCTTCGAGTTCCATCCTATCGGTCTGCACGGTGTCTATGAGTACGGCAGGGTCGTATCCAAAAGAGTTAACAAACCAGTCTTTATTGGTAATGCCCTGGAAACTCCACTTGCCCGACAAGTTGTCTGGACCCACGATGCGAATATCTGTGGTAGGATTGGTGCCAGGCAGCAATCCTGTATTCTCGGCTAAACGTAGGATAATATGATCTTTCCCTTTTTCGTATTTTAAGAATTCAAGGGTTACCGTACCTGTGTTCTGTCCTGCGCGGAACACTGCCTGCTTCGCATCGTTCATAAATTTGAAGTGTACACCCTCTTGCGCGGTAGAAGCTGGATCGACCACCACGTCGAGTCTTGTCTTCTTACTAAACGTAAATTTACTTCCACGAGCGGTTTTTAGGTGTATCACACAATCGCGCGTCAACCCCAACTCACCCTCTTTGTCTTCAAAGCTATAGATGTTTTGTCCCAAGAGTTCTACTTCTATATAATTGAGTGCACCTATTTTAACGCCTTCTACTGGTAACAACGTCAATAAGAAGGATTTAGGTTTAGACACCGCTTTACGCGTCACCTTCAGATAAGCCACCGAGTCGCCCTTGTTGAGGGTAAATGCGCTATCAGAAAGTTCGTAGTCTTGATGCAATACCGCATTGGATGAAGAGGACAAACGATAAGGGATGCGTACGGTTGATGCCGCCTTTCCTTCGGTGACAATAGCCACAATAACCGTATCGCCCACCACATTACCTAAGATATAACGTGGCTCTTCCAAGCTCAACTCGGTATGATAATTGATCGATTCGTCTTTCGAACATGACACCACAACCAGTGCCAATATCAATAGACAAAATCGGATAAATGTTTTCTTCATTGTCATCATAATTTTAATGATTGTTGGTTGACTTATTATATTCATCCTTAATGGCATCCACCTCTTGTTGATCGGCGGAAGACAAATCCTCTGGCTCAGGCATTTTATATACCTTTTTCAGGTAATTACTTGTTTCGCGTGGAGGTACCTCGTCTTCCTGTTGACAGGAGACAGCCCCCATTGCTGTCATCAACATGATGACCGCAGGAAGAAATATTTTGAGATATTGTTTCATCTTCATTATCATTTTAATTAGTAAGTAATGATTTTGTCATACCCTGGGTTCTGTTTCAAACCGCTGATTTTCTCTATTTCAGCAATAGGGATGGGGAAAGTGTACATGTACTTGCGTGTGGTGTACTTCATAGACTGGTAAGCTGTCCAGAATTCAGGTGTTCCATTGCGCTTTAACTCAAAGAATCTATCCCCTTCTAAAAACAACTCTTTACGTCTTTCCTGTAAGATGGCAGAAATCAAAGGATTGAGAGGCTTACCCTCAGCGTCCTCCTGAATCACCTCATAGGAATTGGCAGGAGGCAGCGTTGCCATGGTCCATGCTTGCGCATCTTTTACACGCGCCAACCGAAGGTCATTGAGTTCGGCTAAAGCCTCGTTCGTTTTGCCCAAATGATAGTAGCTTTCGGCTTGCATGAGCTTCAGCTCTTCGGAGCGCAATCCACAGAAGAATGTTTTGACTGCCACACGTTCAGGGGTGACATAGAATTTGTAACGAACGTCTTTTGCCGTATCAGCAACACTAAAACTATTCAAAAAACGAATACTTACTGGGCGGTATTTGATTTCTGTCGTAGTGGCAAGGAAATCCTGATTGTTTCCCGAAGACGTACTGTAAGCCTTGATGAGCTGGTTTGACCCTACCTTGAAAGGCGTACCCATCACCTCTTTATAATTATTGATTTGAAGAATTGGATAAGCTTTTAACAGTTCGGCTGTCAACGGAAGCACTTTACTCCACTGCTCTGTCCAAAAATACAATCGAGCTAAATAGCCCTTACAGACAGGCTCTGTAAAGCGGTACAACGCATCGGTGGAATGATAATTGATTGATTTTTGCAAATCAGCTTCGATGAAGTCGACCGTAGCTTGCATTGAACTTCGCAGTGGGCGGTCTTCAAGATTGAAGGTCTGAACCAACGCCAAACCTAACTGACTATCCATTTTCCCATGCTCTGGTGCTTCACAAAAGTAACGCAACAGCTGATAATAACACACAGCACGCAAGCCATAAGCTGTTGCCAAGATAGTGTTGGCAGCTTTAGTGCCGTCATCATCAAGGTTGTCAATGACAATATTACAATCGCGAATGACCTGATAGAGTTGTTCGTATTTGCTCGCTGCATACGTTCCACCGACAAGATTACCCACATAAAAGGGCAGTCCCTGACCGCTGTTAGCAGTGAGACAAGCTTCAAAATCATCTCCACATCCAGTATCTAAATTCACAATGGTACCCACATTATCCATAAAGCCAGTGGAGCCACCTTCATCCATGTCGTTGAGATGACTATGAAGGAGTGCCGAAAACTCTTCAGGAGTTTTAGGTACAGTCTTTCCATAAGGTTTGATATCCAAGTATTTGTCGCAGGATACAAGCGATATGGCTACGAGAATTATAAAATATATCTTTTTCATACTGGTTCTAACTTTTAAAATCCAACAAATACACCCATTGAGAAACTACGTGCCATAGGATATACTGCACCCGGACTCTCGGGGTCGATTCCCGAATAATTGGTAAAGGTATAAATATTATCTGCTGTGAACGAAACACTGAGCGAGCTTAAACCAATGCGCTGAATTAACTTGGTGTCAAAACTATAAGCTAAATTGAGTGAGCCAATCTTAAAATAAGAAACGTCTTCTAATAAAGAGGCTTTGGTAATTTTTGGAGAGGAAACCACATAATTTTCCAAACCATAATGTTTGCCATACGCATCGAGAATACGAGGATGTGCATCGGTTCGATGATTCTTTGTGGTCCAACGGTTCACCACATCCCTTGTCACATTGAGGTGATTCACATATAAGTCGTTCATTTGTGAGGGTATTTTTTCTACTGTGGTGCCACTCAAAGAACCATAACCTACAGGACTATTGATCTGATTGAGAATCTTTCCGCCCAAAGAATACGTGCCAGATAAGCTAAATGTCAATCGCTTATAAGACAAACTCATGCTATATCCGCCATTGGTAGGTGCGTTAGAAGTACCCAAATAGAACAAATAATTCTCCGCATTGTTGCGGTCTGCAGAGGTTTCAAATACAGCATCAGGGCGTGGCTCGTACGTAATGAGTCCTAAACGACTATCAATGCCAGCCACTTTTCCGCTGAAGATAGAGCCGATAGGATAACCCACATAGATTCCTTCACCTAAACCTGAAACAATAGACTTGTATTCCAACAACCTATTTCTATTGTAGGCGATGTTCCCAGAGATTAACAAATTCCAATCGTCTTGCTTAATCACCTGAGCCGACAAGGTGAATTCAGCACCCGTATTTGACAACTTAGAAGTGTTGAACGATTGATTTCTGAATCCTGTAGAATAAGGAATAAATACCTCTGAAACCGCATCACTCGTAATGCGTTTATAGATTTCGCCCGTCATTCGGATGCGATCATTCAAAAATCCTGCATCGATAGACACCTTCATATCTTTGGTTTTCTCCCATCGCAAATTGGGATTTGGTGCCTTCTTTATCCAGCCCATCCGATAATAGTCGGTATCTGTTTTGCGGAAAGACTGTCGATAATCCATAATCACTTGTGGATGAACCGACTTATTGATATTACCCGTAAACCCATAAGCAGTGCGTAAAGACAAGCTACTAATAATAGGTTTGAGCTTTTCCATAAACGATTCTTGGTCTACATTCCACGACAGACCTAACGAGCCTGTGGGGTTGAACTGTTCCTTGCTACCAAAATTATTGCTACCATCTGTTCTGCCCGTAAACGAAAATACATAGCGATTGTTATACACATAATCTGCAGAAAAATAAAACGATGCAAATCTATCTTCTACAATGTTTTGTCCCGACAGATTATCCATGAGTAAAGCATAGTTTTTCAAGTCGTTATATTCAAAAGTCTTACCTTCTGGATAGACTGGCATGGCAGAATTACCAGACACGGGGTCGTACCCATAGCGTTTAGCAAAGATACTCTTTGCATATTGTCCACGGATTTCTGAACCCAATAAGCCACTGATATAATGTTTGTCATTGAAGGTATTGAAGTAATGCAACTGTCCTCGTAAATTATAACTACTATTGTAGGAAGAACTTTGCGCAATAGAAGAATAAGTACGCTTAGAGGTTAATGTCTTTAAATCGAAAGGACGATCTTGCCAAGCTGTATAAGTATCTTTATCATTGATATTATCTCCGTTGTTCGTTGTGTAGCTGTATGAGCCTAAACCTTCAAAGTTAAGATTATCAATAATATTGATAGTGATGTTTCCAATAACGGTTGTAGAGAAGTTTTTGGTCTTGCTGGACGTATTATTTATCTCTCTCATGATGTTCACCCCGTTATCGGGCAAAGGCAAGGTTGACTTAGAACCGTTAGCGAGCATGATGTTATAATAAGTCTGATCAGCTGCATAGTTTCCTTGCTCGTCATACACACGCTCATAAGGGTTGGCAAAATAGGCGTATTTAAACAAGTCTACTGCCAAAGAAGGACTATTAGACGTTTGCCAACCTAAATCTAATGACAACCCCAATTTTACACGTTTGTTGGGCTTGATGTCCAACTTAGAATTGATATTGTAGCGTGAATAATCGGTTTTCTTCACCAGTCCTGCATTCTCAGAATAGCCTAAAGAGACATAAAAAGTACTCTTCTCCGAGCCTCCCGATAAAGACAAGTTGTGGCTTTGCGATACAGAATTGCGGAAAAGCTCATCGAACCAGTTGGTTGTATGACTGCCTAAGCGAGCGATTTCTGCATCCTGCTGTTCCTTATTCATACCCTTATACTGTCCATATCCCGAACGAATCATGCCCACAATGCCAATTACAGGGTAACGTTCGTTCTTCTCGAAATAGGGCTTAGAGTACTCATCCCACAGTTCTTGTTCCCATGCAAGTTTCTCTTTCGAATCCATTAAGTCGACAGCGCGTGGAGGACGAGTGACCATGGTAGCATTGGCAGAATAATTGATACGTAATTTTCCTGCCACTCCTCGCTTGGTTGTCACCACAATGACACCACCTGCAGCACGTGAACCATAAATGGCTGCTGCCGATGCATCCTTCAAAACGGTAACGCTCTCAATATCATTAGGATTGATACCAGCAATACCATTGGAAAAAATATCGCTGAAATTGCCTGACAACATTTGTGCTTTCGAGATGGTAGGCAAATCTTTTTGAAGTGCTACCCCATCTACCACCCACAACGGGTCTGCATTTCCAGTAATGGTATTGGTACCACGAATACGCACTTTGGCAGATTCGCCAGGACGTCCAGAGAGTGCTTTGACATCTACACCCGCCATCTTTCCTTGTAACAGCATATCCAAATTGGCGGTAGGATTCTTATTCAAATCCTTTGCCGTAATGGTAGATACCGAACCTGTGGTACGCCGTTTGGTGGTACGAGTATATCCCGTTACAACCACTTGTTCCAACAACGAGGCGTCATTTTCAAGCACAATGTTCTTTGTCAAAGCGCTTGTCACCTTGATAGTCTTAGATTTCATGCCCAAATACGACACCGTAATGGTATTTCCTCTATCTACCCACAACGAAATTTTACCGTCCATATCGGCAATCACTCCGACAGGTTTACCCTTCACTTTCACCGTGGCACCTCCTAAGGGATTGCCATCCGTGTCAGTAATGGTAGTGACTACCTGCACCATGGCATCGCTCTTTTGTGGATTTTGAGCTACGATTGCCAATGAGATGAGGCAGAAACAAAAAAATAATAATGCTTTTTTTCTCATAAAAAAGAATATAAATAGATTATTGATGATTCACTATATCAACGTCTCTCGGTGAGAGTTTTAACAGATGATCGCGAAAATAATAACGTATCAAATTATCATAATAAGGCCCGTACACGGCATGATCCATGCCTGGCAATACCATGAAATCGAATCGTTTGTTGGCTTTAATCAGCGCATCTGCCATTCGCAAGGTAGATGCCCATGGCACGTTGTCGTCTACATCACCAGAAATAAGTAACAATTTACCTTTCAGTCGATGCGCTAACTCCATATTGGTGGGCACACGTTTTAAGCCATGATAAGTCTCACCCCACCACTGTATATAGATATTGTTGTCATGATTGCCCGACGCTGCCACAGCCACTTTATAGAAATCTGGATAAGTGAGCAGGGCTGTCACCGACTCGGCAGCGCCTCCTGAATGTCCATAAATGCCCACACGAGCAAGATCAATAAACGGATAGCGTTGAGCCAATGTCTCAATAGTGTGCTTATCATCGCCCACAGCATAATCTCTTAAATTGCCATAACCGTAGGTATAGAAGGCTTTGTCACGAAAGGGAGAACTGCCGCGCGGCTGAACATTAATCACCACAAAGCCCAACTCTGCCAAACTTTGATTGCCATTGTCATCAATCACAAATGCTCTGGGTACTTGATCGGCTTGTGGACCGGGATAAACATTGGAGATGATAGGATATTTCTTGGTGGCATCAAAATTGGAGGGAAGATACATCACGCCTGTTAATTCTGTTTTCTTATCGGGTGCTTTCACGGAAATAAGCTTTGGCTTTATCCAACCTGCTGCCAAAAGTTGTTGTTCGTTGGCACGCTTTATGTCGTATCTGTGGCTTGGATGACGTACATCTATCACCTGAAAGACGGGCGGCATGTCCATACGCGAATAAGTGTCAATAGCGTATTGACGGTTATACGAGAATTCAAGTGTATGTGTTCCGTTGCCAGGTGTCAACAGTTGCTGATGCTTACCATTGAGTGCAACCCTATAAAAGTATCGATAATTAGGATCAATACCCTTTTCTTGTCCGTAACCAGCAAAGATCATTGTATTGGAAAGTGTGTCAATATGCACAATAGTGCTCGCCACTAACTGGTCGCCTCGGGTTATCCGATGGAGCAATTTACCGTTTTTATCATAGAGATAATAATTGCCTCGTCCTGTTCTATCCGACCACCAAATGATTTGCTGACCATGATTTACCAACCGATAATTCATCTCATTAATATTAAGATGTGGCTTAGAAATCTCGGTTATCAATGCTCTCACCTTTCCTGTTTGTACGTCGATATGACATAATTGCAGCGTATCAACCCCTCGGCTGCGACGAGTAAAATAAATGTCACGACCGTTATGGCGGTCGTTTAATTCTACATACTGATCGTTAAACTTTTCTATGGGCAGTAATTTTGCCTCATCTGTATCAGCGTTATACCAAAACAATTTGTATTGGCGTACATGTTTTTCATTGGGCAGGGGCATCTTTTTGGTTTTTAACCGTGGGCGTGGTTTTGCCAATGCATTGATGATATACAGGTCGGCAACCTGACTATCATCCTGAACAAAACACACAAATCGGTGTCCGTACCAGCTACCAGTAATGTTACTGCCTAAGAGTGTGTCTTTTGCCGAACGGTGACAATACGACGCATACGCTTTACCATCGGTGGTAAGTTGCCTGATTTTTCCCGTGAGGTTGTTTCTTACGTAAAGGTTGTATTGGTCACCAAGCATCGTAAAAGCCGAATCAACGGTTTGATAGGGAACCTTTTGACGGTCTTCTCTCTCAAGAGTATTGCTTTCTTGAGATGTCTTTTGAAGTAGCAGTTTTCCTGTCTTTCGATTAAATAGCTTGACAGTACCTTTGTTCTTAAAGGTAAATAGTTGACTATTCCCTTTCACAAATTGTACATTCAAGTATCGTAATTGGTCATTACCAAAAGCAGTATCTCCTGTAAGTTGTTGATATTGCTTCAGGAAAGCAGGTACATCAGCAATCAATTTTTCTCGTTTTCCCGTCTTTGCATCTAAGATATAACGCACCAAATGACCATTCTCCATGCGGTAATAATTCACAAATGTAGATTTATCTATCCATGTCGGAGATGCCAAAACATCACTACTCAGGCGCTTTTTAACTGCCTTTTCTGAATGTAATGCTACCTGCTGCCAATTTGTTTGTTGTGCCCAAGCAAAAATCGGAGGTGTTAAAAGTAATGCAAGAATAATTTTTCTCATCTACCTACGCTTTGTTTTTTCTGCCAATTTTACGGCTTGCAATGCATTTAAGCTACCACCACTGATACTGGCATCTTTATTTTTCATTGGCTGAACACTATTCATTAAAATCTTTACCACTTGCGATGCTTTCAATTTTGGAAAATAACTCCTTATCAAAGCAGCTACTCCACTTACAATGGGAGCTGCAATAGAAGTTCCATTCTCGGTAGCATACTGATTGCCTGGTACAACAGAAGTAATCTCTTCGCCTGGTGCAAATAAGTGTACACGCTGCTTTCCGTAGTTAGATATGGAGGAAACAGCTCCCTTTTTCGTAGAGGCACCTACCCTTATAAAATTGGGATAAAACTTATCGTGGGCATCCAAACCTGTGGGAAAGTAATCAACCGAATCCACATTCAAGTGATTATTACCAGCCGCATGCACTATTAAAACGTCCTTTTGGGCAGCATATGCAAGTGCATTATTCACCATTTGAGGGGTTGGAGAGGTATATTTTCCTAAACTGATATTGATTACTTTTGCACCATTATCAACCGCATAACGAATAGCAGAGGCGATATCTTTATCGTACTCATCGCCATCGGGCGCGGCACGAATAATCATGAGCTTGGCTTTTGGATACACTCCTTGCCAGATTTCATGACCATTTTTTCCCTTTCCTGCAATCACACCAGCCACAAAAGTTCCATGATAGCAACCATCTATGGTTAGTATAGGATTGCCATAAAATCGGTCTGTCTCATCCAAAAGATTATCTCCCATGAGTAATCGCTTATCCTTTGCATGCTCAATTCCGTCAATTCTCGTTTTCATCAACTGAAGATGATTATTTTGTTGATGAACAAATTGCGTCCACTTCATCGTTGTTTTGGCACGTATGAGGTCGGCATAAATCTTCTCTGCCGCCTTTTCCCAAAGCGTGTCTGGTACTTGCAGGTGCATCACACCATTGATAGTGATGGTATCAATAGCTGCATAACGGCGCACCAAGGTATCCATCGTTTGCAATGCCTTATTCTTAATGATTGAAAACTGATACATGCGAAGATAATTAGCAATACCAGCTTTCTTCTTCATTTGCAGATAATAATGATATTCTGTACTATCCGCAGTGTTCACCTGATTGATATTTTTATACTTTGGATATAAACGCTTAAACTGTCGATATTCTTCAGTACCTGCACTGGTCATGTTAAACGATCCATCTGCCGTACCTAAGAAATTCCAACCATGAACGTCATCAATATAGCCATTTTTATCATTATCTTTTCCATCTCCTGCAACTTCTTTAGGATTTCTCCACAAAGCATCCTGCAAATCAACAACAGTAGTATCAATGCCTGAATCGATAATTCCTACAATGATTGACTTTTGCTTTTTTTGATGATACTTTGAAAGGTATTGAAGAGCAGCATCAATAGCAGCTCCCTGCACAGAATCGGGATTTAATCGATACCAATTATTTGGTTCAGCAGTACGAGCGAATGCGACTGATGAAAGACCTAAACAAAATAACAAGCAACTTGAAAACAAAAATTTTCTACAAAACATCCAGCAAATAAATTTGAAAATAAAATACAAATGTAATACTTTTGAAATAAAATAACAACATTTTAACCGATTTTCATTTCACTAATGAATCTATAGTATAAGATTCTAATTCGTTAATTTGATAACCAATGAAATTCTTGCTTACTACTCTATCCAAAAAAGTCAGTCTGTTTTGTGCATAAAAACAGGCTGACTTTTCCTTAATATTGTCTATTACTATTTTTTTGAAAACATTATCAAACGCTCACCATAATATTATTTCTGCTGCGAAAAAGCTTGTTGTTCTGCCTTCGCAACAATCTCTTCTCGGGAAAGTTCGGCAGCATTGATATCATCCAAGTGAAGTTCATCTATCTCTGCTTCTAATGAAGAAGTTAGTTTTTCTTCGTTCAATTGGTCATCGTCTGTAAATACTTCTTCTTGAAAAGGTGACTCATACTTCTCTATTTCGGCAGTCTTCGTAATGATAAAATCGTCTTTAGGAGCTACGTCTGGAACTATCGCCACAGGTTCTTCCTCCATTTTTGTACGATTCGTCTTTGCAGCAAACACCTCATCAATAAACTTTGATTGACGTTTTAATTGCTCCAAAGTGAGTTTACTCGCCAATTGTTGGCTCTCTTTCTTACTGAATCCTTCGCCTGAACACCCTTCAATGCCTTCCAATTCGACAAGATATTTGAAAATGGGATTTCCATTTTCATCCTTCTTTTGTTCTAACAAATTGAAATGAATCTTCACTCTATTCTTCTGACTCCACTCTATCAGCTTGCTTTTAAAATTAACTTCTTTATAAGCAACCTTATCTATATTGAGCATTTCTGACAATATACGATTTTTCATAAATCGCATACAAGCATCATAGCCACGATCCAAATAAATAGCACCTACCAAGGCTTCGAAAGCATTTCCGCCCACATAGCTATTGTGAGAAGAACTACGACCACTGCTCAATAACAGCTTACATATTCCCATCTCGTTTGCCAATTTGTTCAATGTGCTGCGTTGAACCAATTTACTACGGGTATTTGTTAAGAATCCCTCTCGTTTTCCAGGAAAATGTTCATAAACAATATGCCCGACGATAGCATCGAGAACAGCATCTCCAAGAAATTCTAAGCGTTCGTTGTTCACTGGTCTTCCTTTGGCATTGCGTCGCATCACGCTTTTATGCATCAAGGCTAATTTATAATAACTTATATCGTGGGGATAAAAACCAATGATGTTATATAGAGACGAATAAAGCTCCCTCTCTTTTCGGAAAGGGAGCTTTATTCTATCTATCAAATTATTCAGCATATTTTTTGAATACTACACAAGCATTATGTCCACCAAATCCGAAAGTGTTACTCATTGCTACACGCACTTCACGTTTGCGTGGCTGGTTAAATGTGAAGTCCAAACGATAATCTATCTCAGGATCTTCATCATTCTCCTCATGGTTGATGGTAGGAGGAATGATATCATTTTGAATTGCCAATACACTTGCCATTGCCTCCACGGCACCAGCAGCTCCCAACAAGTGTCCTGTCATACTCTTGGTAGAACTGATACTCAACTCGTAGGCATGTTCACCAAATACATCTTTAATGGCTTTGGCTTCCGAAATATCTCCTACTGGAGTAGAAGTTCCGTGAACATTGATATAATCCACTTCTTCGGGTTGTAACCCTGCATCTTTCAATGCTTCGGTCATTACAAGTTTTGCTCCCAAGCCTTCAGGATGACTGGCTGTGATATGATAAGCATCGGCACTGGCTCCTTCACCCACCATTTCGGCGTAGATTTTTGCGCCACGTGCTTTCGCATGTTCTAATTCTTCAAGAATCAAACAGCCTGCTCCCTCGCCCATCACGAAACCATCTCGACTGGCACTGAAAGGTCTTGAGGCATGCGCAGGGTCATCATTTCTGGTAGACAATGCATGCATGGCGTTAAATCCTCCAACACCACTTTCGCAAATAGCTGCTTCTGCACCTCCTGAAACAATGATATTTGCTTTACCCAATCGTATTTGGTTAAAAGCATCTGCCAAAGCCGAACTGGATGAAGCACAAGCACTGGTAGTGGCATAGTTGGGTCCATGGAATCCAAAATGAATGGATATCTGTCCAGCAGCAATGTCGGAAATCATCTTAGGGATGAAGAATGGATTGAATTTTGGACCGTCTTCTTTATGCTGTCCATAATATACCACCTCATCCTCAAATGTCTTAATACCGCCAATGCCAACGCCAAAGATAACACCAATACGATTTTTATCTACCGTGTCCAAGTCTATTTCTGCATCTTTTACACCCTGCATAGCAGCAATCATTGCTAATTGAGTGAAACGATCCAATTTGCGAGCTGCCTTTCTATCAATATAATCATTGATATTCAAGTCTTTTACCTCACAAGCAAATTTAGTCTTGAAGTTGGAAGTGTCAAATAATGTAATAGGAGCAGCACCGCTTTTACCTGCCAACATGTTTTTCCATGTCTCTTCAGGCGTATTACCAATAGGTGTTACGGCACCAAGTCCCGTTACTACTACTCTTTTTAATTCCATAGATTTAATTCCTAATAATTGATTAAAAGCAAATTGAAATTGAGCTGAAAGAATCCTCTCAGCTCAATTATATTTTGGCTTTTAATTATTTTGCATTTTCTTCAATGTAAGAAATTGCATCACCAACCGTAGCAATATTTTCAGCTTTATCGTCTGGAATAGAAATACCAAATTCCTTTTCAAATTCCATAATCAATTCTACTGTATCCAATGAATCAGCTCCAAGATCGTTTGTAAAACTTGCTTCTGGCTTTACTTCAGCTTCATCAACTCCGAGTTTATCAACGATAATAGCTTTTACTTTGCTTTCAATTTCAGACATAATTGTAATTCTTTTAAGTGTTTATAATTTAATCTCTATCAAAAATACGGTTGCAAAGAAACACATTTTTATTCACATTTACAAGTATTTTGCCTAAAAAAGTACTATTTCTTGCACAATATCACTATTATTGTGCAATTATAAGCATTATTTCAATGAAAATATCTGTGTTTGATAAAGTTATCATGAACTAAATTGTCCCATCTTTGAAAAATATTTTAAGGTTCTAACAACTCATTTCATTCATCCAATTTCTATCAATTATTAACATCAAAGCAAATTTTGAAAACACAAAAAACGTGGTCTTTTATTTTGCCATTCACCTTTTATTATTTATATTTGCAACATTAACATAAACTAAAACATTATGTCATTTAGCGAACAATGTAACAAAATTTTTAATCAAGCCATTGACGATTATCATATAAAAGATCATATAGATACTCCAATTCAAAATCCTTATGATAGGGAATCTATTGAAAATCGATTATACCTGAAGTGTTGGATTGACACCGTTCAATGGCATTTTGAAGATATTATCAGAGACCCGCACATTGATCCTGTGGAGGCACTGGCGCTAAAAAGGCGCATTGACCAATCAAACCAAGACCGTACCGATTTAGTGGAGCAGATAGATAGCTATTTCAGACAACAATATAGCGATGTGCAGGTACTTCCAGATGCACGTATCAATACTGAAAGTCCAGCTTGGGCAATTGACAGACTGTCGATATTGGCTCTGAAAATCTACCACATGAAAGAACAAGCGGAAAGAAAAGATGCTTCTTCAGAACATCAATTAAAGTGTACTTCTAAACTGAATGTCCTTTTAGAGCAACAAAAAGACTTAGGAACTGCCATTGACCAACTACTTGAGGACATCGAAGCGGGACGCAAATATATGAAGGTGTACAAACAGATGAAAATGTACAACGACCCTTCTACCAATCCTGTTCTCTACAAAAAATAGATGAAAACAGAGCATCTACTCATTATACGTTTCTCGGCAATGGGCGATGTAGCCATGACTGTGCCAGTGATTTATTCTTTGGCACAACAATATCCACAACTTCGCATTAGCGTCTTAAGCAGACCTTATGCTCAAGCTTTCTTTGACAATTTGGCACCAAACGTGGACTTTATGGCGGCTGACTTAAAGCACGAATATCAAAAAATAAGAGGACTAAACAAACTCTATCGCCGCCTTACAGCCAAACAATTCACTGCCGTGGCAGATTTTCATGACACCCTGCGGTCTAAATACCTTCGAATGAGGTTTTTTATGGATCGCTTCAAGGTGGCACATATTGATAAGCATCGCTCTGAAAAACGTGAACTTATTGATCATCAAAATAAAGTATTAAAGCCCATTCAATCTGCTTTTCAAAATTATGCTGATGTACTGTCTGAATTAGGATATCCCATAAAATTAAATTTTAATTCTATATTCCCGACCAACAACGAAGCATTTTCATCTTTAATACCTAAAATAGGCAACTATAAAGAGAACGAAAAATGGATAGGATTAGCACCTTTTGCAGCACATACGGGTAAAATTTACCCCTTGACACACATGGAACAAACCCTGCAAGGCTTACTAAAAAAATATCCAACAGCACGCATTTTTTTGTTCGGAGGCAGTAATCAAGAAAAGAAAGTTTTTTTGCAATGGACTAAAAAATATCCTTCTTGTACGGTTGTCCCTACTACCCTGCATTCATTACAAGAAGAACTAATATTGATGTCTCAATTAGATGTCATGATAAGCATGGATAGTGCCAACATGCATTTGGCGTCATTGGTGAACACACCTGTTGTCAGTATTTGGGGCGCCACTCATCCTTATGCAGGATTCATGGGTTGGAACCAAAGCATCGACAATGCTGTACAAACAGACTTACCATGCCGTCCATGCTCTATATATGGTGAAAAGCCTTGCCGTCGAAAAGACTACGCTTGCTTATATCAAATAAAACCAGAACAAATTATTCAACAAGTTGATAAAATATTATCTCGTAAAGATAAGTTACATTAATTATTAATTAAAACAAACAAGATTATGAAAAAGTACGTATGCGAAACTTGTGGTTATGTATATGACCCAGCACAAGGTGATCCAGACAGCGGTATCGAACCTGGAACAGCTTTTGAAGACCTGCCAGAAGATTGGGTATGCCCTCTCTGCGGTGTAGGCAAAGAAGATTTCTCTGTAGTAGAAGAGTAAATAAAAAATACACTTGATAATTTGATCAAGTAAAGATTTTTCTAAAATAGCAATGAGTATTATTCATCTCTCATTGCTATTTTTTTGTATTTCTTAATTACTTATCAACCAATAAGTTACAATGCTAAAATTAACTCATGGAGATAAGGGCATTAACTCATGTAAATAAGGGGCTTAAGTCATGGAGATAATGCCCTTAAGTCATGTTTACAATAAAACCATGTACTTTCCTAAAATCACTTGACAGTCTTTATTCACTTTTCCTAATTTACTTGTCAAATTTTTTCATTCATTCTA
>NZ_QFFX01000002.1:0-115109 GCF_023522295.1 Prevotella sp. TCVGH
AATGGTTATCTTACGAATCAAAAGTCCATTTCTCTTTATGTAGGTAGCACTTCGGGAATGGAGTTGCGGATTTAAGGCTAAATACTTTCTTCATAATTTCGCTATACTTTTTATGGTTAATAACTATGTTTTGTATTGCTCTCACAACACTTACAACTTGAAGTGTTATTTGGAAACCGATAGGCAAAAATGGCTCAACGATGTCAATTAACGAGAAAATCCTACGATAATCTATCAAGTGATAGAGCAAAAGACGTGCCAAGTTAAATATGGCACGTCTTTTGCCAGTTTTGTCAGTCCTTTTATGGGATATACAACAGCGCAAACTCCGCCTTTCTCCGTTTGAGCAGCATGGCGTGGCGTTTTCCTTTGTAGTTGCAGAAGGCTATATACTCACGGTAGATGTTCCTGTCACCAGCTTCCAGCTTCTTGATTAAGGTGCTTTTGGGGATTGTTTTGCTGCCTAACAGCTTCGCCGGTCCCACATTGTAAGCTAACGTGCCAAGCAAAATCGAATCAACCCCGAATTTACGGAACATGGCGACAAATTTGCGCAGGTCTTTCCGCAAAAGTTCATCCGCATCCCGTTTTGTCATGGTTCGTGCCGAATACTTCTCGTTTGGCAAAAGTTTGTGACCCCAACCGACGTATGGGTAGTGTTTTTCTGAGTGCCAGCCTTCAAAGTAGCGGCAGCATAAAAAAGCACGTTCCATAAGCGGCAGTCGGTAGATTGCCGCCTGCCCGTCCGTTCCCTCTTGGCGGCTGATCTGCGCGGACACAGAACAGACCGTCAGAAGTGAACAGAGCATTGTCATGAATACACGCATCATTTCAACAAGGGGCTGAAGTTGCCGATGGGAACGATGGTAAGATCGTCGTCCTTTACATTCCTGTTGTTGAAGTCAAATTCCAGTTCGTAGGAGTTGCTAAAGTTATCCTCCACCACCACGATGAAATTATGCGCCTCATCACCCGCCGCCGTGTAGTACAGGCGGAATTTTTCGTTCTCCAGCAGGTAGCGGTCGTTAGGCAGGAAGGTGATGCCGTTATCCATTTTGAGCGAGCCTTCCCCCTCGAACTGGAAATAGCGGATGGTATAGAGCGTACCCGAAAAGTCGCCCTCCTTTTTCAGTTCACAGCGGATTTCCACTGTCTGCCCCTTTACTACCTTGTTCGGCACGGGCATGACCTCCACCGTGAAGGGATAGGACTGCTGGATGTCCATGTCATCGTCACATGACACGAGGGTGAATGACATGGCGGCTATCAGGCATAACGCCACTGCCTTGAATATTGATGTTCTCTTGTTTCTGTTGTTCAGTATGTTCATTGTTCTTCGATTTTTAGATGGTTGTTTTTCTGTTTTTTCGTTGTCAGTTGCAGGTACTCGTTCAAGTCCTTGCAACCGTCATAGAGGGAGGAACGGTCGGTGACACGTTCCCCGTATCGCATGGTAAGTGCGGCAAGCGTCCGCCGTCCGGCTTCGTCACGGTCGAGGAAGCAGCCGATGCGCCCGTATCCGTCCAGCAATCCCGCCGCCTTCTCCACGTTGGCGACAGAGTTCAGCACAAGACAGTCAGCGTTACCGGTTACGCCAAGCGTCACAGCGGAGAGAAAGTCCATGAAGCCCTCGAACACGAGGTACTCGTCAGCCGGGATGTCATTCGCCTTTACCAGTGATACAGACTTCGGAGGTATGCAACCCTTGAAATATCGGCTTCTGACTTCATAGCCACCCGCCATGTTCGGAAAGCCAACGGCAAAATACCGTTTCCCACGCACACCGTAGTTCAAGCGGCAGCAGTGACGGGATGCGATGGCGTAAGGGATGCCCCGTTCCTCTAAATACTCCGTCAGCAGTGAGCGGAGCAGCGGAGCGACCTCCACATCCTCAAAAACGGATTCGGTCGGCTTCGAGAGATAGACGGGCTTTTCCCATCCGGCAACCGTCATATTGGCGGCTTCCGCTATGAACTTCGCTTGCTTCATGAAGTCATCGCTTTGCAGAAACTCCCCGGCAAGCGTGAAGATGTCGCCGCCCTTGCCCAAACCGAAGTCGTACCAGAGCTGTTTCGCCACGTTCACACGGAAAGAGGGTGTGCGCTCGCCCCTGTACGGGGCGATATACCACAGCTCGTTACCGCTACTTCTGACAGGCTCATACCCCAACCGTGCGAGGAAGTCCGCAAGCGGCATCTGTCTGACAGCATCTATTTCCGTCCGTTCCATGCCCGTGTCAGTTGATGATGAACTTGATGCCGACCCCGAACTGCGTGTGGAACTTCCGTGTGTCGCCACCCCACAGGCAACGCTCACGCAGATTGGCAAGTAGGGCGATACGGTCTGCCACGTAGCACTCCACATCGAGCGTCAGCGCACCGCCGTAGATAAAGGCGTCCCGGTCGTGCAGCGTGGAGCCGTCATGCAGCACTTTCTTCCCCCAATTCACAGACTCATATCCGGCGAGAGCCGAAGCCCCGGCATAGACGAACACGATTTTTCGGGCGTCCGACAGTATCTTGAAGTAATAGCCGCCCTCCGCCGTGAACTGCGCCACGGGTATCTTGGTGTCCTTATAGAGGTTGTTCTTCAGGAGGTATTCGCCACCGAACACCCACTTGTTCCCCTTTTTCGTGTAAGTGGAGAGTGCCGCCCCGAAACTGTACCCGCCACCCTTGCCGCCGGGATTGAAGCCGTCCGCCATGTCCGCCCTCACCTCGATGCCCTGCATCTTCGGCAGACACCGCTGGGCGTGCGCCTGCCCCGTAAAAAGGGCAAGCGACGCGATGATTATTGCGATGTACTTTCTCATGGTCAGCGCACTTGAAGTTCATTGATGGTACCCGCGCGTACCAAATCCTCGTTCTCAATCACGAAGGACTGGTGACGGCCGCCGTTCTTCTCGTTTAATTCCACCACGAGGCACTTGTCATCGGGGATGGTGAACTTCGCCATCGTGAAGACTGTGCGCTCGCTCTTTTTGCCCGGCACGAGTGTGGCGTAGTTCTGCGCACGGAGCGGCAGAATAATCTGCTCCTGCACGGCAGTACGCTTTGCCATCTTCTTGTCCACGATTTTCCAAGTGATGTAGTCCACATCGAAAGGCACGTTGCTCTGGTTCTTTATCTCCGTGTGGAAATAGAGCAAGCCGTTGTGCGTGTAGATGCCTTTCAACTGGTATTGGATGCCGAAACGCTTGCAGCCGATATGCTTCACCTCGCGCTTGTTCTGCTTGTGGATGGACTTCATGATAAGGCGCACCAGCATCGGGCTTTCGCTGCCCAGCTCTTTCAGATAGATTTCCTGCGCGTTGTTCGGGCGGTTCACCGTGCTGCCGTCATGGATGAAGTCGCACATCTCCACGTTGAGCAACAGCGGTTCGGCGGCGTACTTCACGTTGAAGGTGTAGAAACTGCCGTCTTCCGTGATGACGGACATATTCGTTTCGTTGGGGAAATTCCGTACCGTAGCCTTCACACGGATGACGTTCTCCGCTCCGTCGGCTTTCCCGGCAATCAGGTCGGGCGAGCCTAAATCGACATAGCGCACCTCCGCCGGAAAAATGACGTGGACGGTCTTGTCGTAGGTCACTTCCAGACCGTGCGGCGGTATCATGCGGTCGAAGGCCAGCTTGCGCGACAGCCCGTGATACAGGTCGCCGTCCGCCTCCTTCTGCGGATAGACCTCCTTCGTCAAGGTCGGCTGTTCATTACTTCCGTTGTTCTGTTCAACGGTTACATTCTCCTGCGCGTTGGCAGTTGCGATGCCCATAGCGAGGGCAAACATGATGATTACTTTTCTCATTACTTTTGGTTTTTTAGTGGTAAATGGTTTTTATTGATTGTTGTTTTCAGTCCTTTTCCTGATAGAGCATGACCCTGTACCCGGCTTTCAGATGCACCTTGACGGTGCGCATCTTCTTGGCGATGTACTGGCTCGTGCCTTGTATCAGCCCCTTGCCCAAATCGGAGGCGAGCTGTGCCCCGGCATTGGTGGAGATGTTGATGCTGCTCCCCAATGAGCCGCCCATGTTGGCGGCAACCTCCCTGACGGCGTTCATCTCCATCGAGTTTGGGATGAAGATACCGGGCTGTCCGTCCGTGTCATAGACCGCAAGCTCCACCGGGATAATCGTGCCATCGTATTCCAGCGAGGTGACCTCGATGTCGAGCCGCTCACCCTGTATCTTGCCCGTGCCGACCACCACTGCATTGCGTGGGATAATCCTGCCCGCCACCGCCATAGGCTCCAGCAGGCGCAACCTTACCGTCTGTCCGTCCATCACACCATGCGCACCATGCACACACGCCGGTATGGTGTTCCGGTCCGATACCTCTGTAGTGCCGACAGCCGTGTTGAACCCCCGGTTGCGTTCCTGCGAGAAGGTGGCGACAAACTCCGCGTTGCTCATGGGCTGTGCAAGGGAGGAAACGATTTGGCGGGTCACTTGCCTTACGGGTGTCGCCGTGTTCTTCTTTCCCTTCTGCACGGTGGAAGGCTCTGCCGCCTGTTCCGGCTTTCCTCCGTTCTGACCGCCCATGTACTTTGCCGCCAGCTCATAGGACTTCTCCATAAGTGCCACCTGTTCGTCCATAGATGAAGTCCTGCCTTTTTCGCTTTCCAGTTCCGATTCCAGCGAGGCGATGCGCTCCAACAGCTCATCCATCTCGGCATTGTCGTTCTTCGGCTGTTCGTAGAAGTTGCCGAGGGTGGCGTTCAGGTCACGGTAGGCGGCAGCGGAGGATTGGATAGTCTGCGGTGTGGCAGGCTGTGCCTTTTCCTCCTTGCCGCCCGGATTGGCGAGGTCGAAGTCCGTCCCGTCCTCCGTTCCAGCTATCTCGCGGTCGAACATGTCGCCCAGCTGCCCGATGGCACGGTTGCGGCTCTCCAGACGCTCCTCCATCTCCCCATGCTCGTAGGCTTTCAGTTTGTCGCCGATAATCTGCTTGTTCGCCTTGTCAGCGTCGGGCATCTCGGTGTTGTATCCGTCCGTTCCCGGCTGTTGCTCCTTGCCGGAGGACGGGGCGAATATCAGCCACATCGCCCCGATGAACACCAGCACCATAGCGGGCAACACGATCATCTTCTGCCGTTTCAGCCGTTGCGCCTCTGTCAGCGGTTCGCGCTCCTTTTTCGGCTTTCCCGTGTCGGGAGCGGTTTTGTTCTCTTTCATCGGTTCATTCTTCGTCTGTTCCATATAAATAAGGTGTTAAGTGATTGTCTGTTTCCGCCGGGGTCGGCAGTTCCACCCGTCCGGCGTGTCCCGTTTCCATGCGTGAGCCATCGTTTCTGCCGATGTCATAGATGGCTCTGCCGAAGGTGTAGAGGGCAAGCACCGTGAAGGCGGCGAGCATCCCCAGCACGATGCGGCGGCGTGTTTCCGGCGGCAAGCCGTCCAGATACCCTTTGAGCCTTGCCACCAGCTGTTTCCGTTTGTCGTGGAGCTTCCAGTACACGCCCCACATTGTTTTTCTGATACTTTTTACTTTCCGTTTCATAATCCGTTACCGTTTGATTGTCTGTAAATCCTTGTTCTCAATGATGGTGAAGCCCTCGATGGTGAAGCCATTGGGGTTGTCGTCCGACCGCGATGCGTTCAGCAGGCGGCAGGTGGTCACGAGGCTGCGCTCGGTGACGTTGCTCTGCCGGATGATTTTCTGCGTGGCGTAGGTCACGGCACGGTAGGGATAGGCGTTGAAGTCGCACACCACGCTGTCCACCTTCAGCACTTGGTTGATGTTCCCGGCGATGATGCGGTTGTAGTACCCCTTCTCGGCGAAGTCCGAATAATAGTGGTACACGCTCTTGTCCGCCAGCAGCAAGGCACGTTTCACGTTGTGTTCAATTGCGCTCTTTTCGGGCGACAGCGTGAAGAACAGCTCGTGGAAGCGGCGCACATGCTCCCGCGCCTCCGCCGGGCGGTTCTGCGACAAGTCCTGCGACAAGGCGAGCATCAGGCTCTTGCCGTTGTCCAGCACATAGATTTTCTCCCGTTGCTTCTCCGCGAAACGGTAGGAACTCCACACGCTCCATACCGTCACCACGGCGCACAGCGAAAGGAAGACGATACCGAACAGGCGTATCTGCCTGAACGATGATTCGATGTTTCTGAGTGACTTAAATTCCATTCTTAATTCTGTTTCAATGATTCTACATGATTGTTATTTCAGCAATTTGCCGGCACGTCCCATCATATTGCCTGTCGCAGCTCCGGCAACACTGCCCGCCATTCCTCCGGCACGTCCCGCCATCTGGTTCACGTTGCGACCGTAACCGCCCATGCCTCCGGCTTGGATAATCCAGCCGGCAACGGTGGGAATGGTGAAGTAGCCGATGATGCCGATGCAGAGGAACACGATGTACACCCCGTCGCTCGAATCCAGCGAGAAGTTCGGGTCTGTCTGCATCCGCTCGATGTCGCTTTGCAGCATCAGCACCTGTATCTTCGCCAGTATGGTGCTGAACATGTCCGACACCGGCAGCCACAGATATACCTGTATGTAGCGGCATATCCACTGCGTGAGCGTGCTTTGGAAACCGTCCCACACCGATATGGCGAAGGCTATCGGACCGAGTATCGCCAGCACCACGAGGAAGAAGGTGCGGACGGTGTCTATCACGAGGGCGGCGGCTTGGAACAGCAGTTCCAGTATCTCGCGGAAGAAGTCGCGGATGCTCTTCTTCATGTTGTACATTCCCCGGTCGATATACATTCCCGCCATCGTCACCATGTCGGAGGGCGACCAGCCGAGTTCCTCCAGTTGCTTGTCAAATTCCTCGTTGGACACGAGGTAGGCGGTTTCGGGGTTGCGTACCATCGCCTCGTATTCCAGCTTGTCCTTCTGCTCCCGGTATCGGTTCATGTCCAGCGTTTCCGCCTCCAGCATCTTTGCCGTGCCCTGTACGACGGGTGAGAGGATGCTGTTTATCGTGCCCAGCACCACAGTCGGGAAGAACATGATGCACAGACCGATGGCAAAAGGGCGGAGCATCGGGAATACGTCTATCGGTTCGGCTCTCGCCAGCGACTGCCATACCCGGTAGGCGACGTAGAACAGCGCACCCAGCCCGGCGATGCCTTTCGCCACACCCGCCATGTCCCCACATAGCGGCATCATCTGCTCATAAAGTGAGCGTAAAATCTGATGAAGGTTATCGAACTCCATAGGCTTACCAGTATCTTTCGTTCATGTTCCCGTACAGCCCCATGATGCGGTCGAGGTCGTTCTTTTTCTTTGCACGCAGATAACTCACGGAGATGTTCTTGTTGGTGTAATAGCTCACAAGGTTGCGGTAACGCTTCATTTTGGAGTAGCAGCGTTCCACCACATCCATGCGCTCCTTGTCGGTCATGGAGAGCGTGGTGATGTTCACCACATTCTTCAGTTCCGTCAACACTTCGTTGCTCTCTTCCAGCAGTTTCGTGTAACCGAAAGCGATTGCCGACAGCTCTTCTGGTCTGAAATTTCCATCACGGAGCATCCTTTGGAAACTGTTTACATAAATGTCGGTGATGTCGCCTACCATCAGGATGGTCTGCTGCACCTTGCGGGCGTCCTTGACGAGATTGTTCACCGATTTGAGGGCATCGTAATACTTTTTGCCCTGCTGATAGATTTTCACCGTTTCCTGAAAGTTGCTCACCATGTTCGTGGCGGTCTTGGAGGTATGGATGATGTTTTTGGAGGCATTGATGATACCCTGCGCCAGATTGCCCGGATCGCTTACGACCCACTGTGCGCTTGCCCTGCCTGCGAAAAGCAGGCACAGGCAGATAATCATTGTTATTCTTGTTCTCATGTTACTTTGGATTTTAGTGGTTGTTATTCTTCTGTCGGGTGTCCCGGCTGCGGTTTCACCCGCACATAGTCGCCGCCCGGCGAGAAGGTCAGCACGTCCGTTGCCTCGTTGTAGGACACGTCGATGCGGAAGCCGGTGTTCATGAACAGGTTGTCGTTTTCCTCCTGCAAGAGATAGGTTTCCGGTTTCAGCTTGCGGCGCAGACCGCTCCGGCGGAACACCGTCACCTTGTAGGCTTCGCCCTCCTTGTAGATAAGCACGTCGGGCTTCCCCTCCACGCTCTCCCAGTTCCCGCACAGCATATCACGGAGGTTGTCGGCCACGTCGCAGGATTGCAGCATCATGACCGCCAATCCGATCAGACACTTGCTGACTTGCAGCATTTTCACTTTCTGTAAACTCATACGCATTTTTCTTTTTTCGTTGATAAATTCATTTTTAATTGTTGGTTGTTTCCTTGTTTCTCCGCTTCTCGGCAAGTTGCCGGATGGCGGCTTCGATGTCGCCGCCCAACTTCTCCGCCAGACGGTAAACCTCCACTTTCTCCGTTTCCTCGGTGGTGTACGCCAGATACTCTTCTGCACTGACCTCGGTGGCATAGACCGCCGATTGTGTGCCACCCAAGCCTATCCACACCTCCTTGTAGAGCCGTGAAGGATTGTTCGCCATGTTGATGGAGAGTATCTGTCCCTTCTCCTTTTCCGTCAGTCCGAGCAACGCCTGTATTTGGTCGAACTTGTTCATATATTTCCTTTGGTCAAGCAGGATTTTACAATCCGAGTTGTTGATGATGCTCTCCTTGACCACGGGAGAGGAAATGATGTCGTCCACCTCCTGCGTCACCACGATTGCCTCGCCGTAATACTTTCTGACGGTCTTGTACATATAGCGCAGGTATTCAGCCATGTTCGCTGAAGAGAGAGCCTTCCAAGCCTCTTCCACAATAAGTTGTTTCCGTACCCCTTTCAGACGCCGCATCTTGTTGATGAAGGCTTCCATGATGATGATGGTCACGACGGGGAACAGTTCGCGGTTTTCCTTAATCGAATCTATCTCGAAGACAATGAACCGCTTGCCGAGCAGGTCGATGTTCTCCGTGGAGTTGAGCAGGAAGTCGTAGCGTCCGCCCCGGTAATACTGCCGCATGGTGGTGAGCATGTTGTCGATGTTGAAGTCGGACTTCTCCACCTTGATGTCACGCTCAGCCAGTTCCTTGCGGTAGTCGTCACGCATATACTCGTAGAAGGTGTTGAACGACGGCACGATGCTACGGTCAGATTGGATACGCTCAATATAGGCACTCACGGCACTGCCCAGTTCGCCGCTCTCCGTCTTCGTCACCTTGTCGTCCTCCGATTTCCAGAGCGTAAGAAGCAGGGTCTTGATGCTGTCCTTCTTCTCTACGTCGAAGATGTAGTCATCGGTGTAGAACGGGTTGAACGATATGGGCTTCTCTTCCGTGTAGGTGAAATACACGCCGTCCGCTCCGCCTGTCTTGCGTCGGATCATGCCGCACAAGCCCTGATAGGAGTTTCCCGTGTCCACCAATACCACATGTGCGCCTTGCTCATAATATTGGCGCACGAGGTGGTTCATGAAGAAAGACTTGCCGCTGCCCGAAGGACCCAGCACGAACTTGTTGCGGTTGGTCGTGATACCCCGCTTCATGGGCAGGTCGGAGATGTCAAGGTGCAGCGGTTTTCCCGTGAGCCTGTCCACCATCTTGATGCCGAAGGGCGAGAGCGAGTTGCGGTAGTTGGTTTCCTCTGTGAACAGGCACACCGCCTGTTCGATGAAGGTGTGGAAACTCTCTTCCGCCGGGAAGTCCGCCGCATTGCCGGGTATCGCCGCCCAGTAGAGTGTCGGGCAGTCGATGGTGTTGTGGCGCGGCACGCATTCCATGCTTGCCAACTGGCTGCCCACGTCGTTCTTGATATGCTTCAGTTCCTCCGCATCGTCGCTCCACGCCATGACGTTGAAGTGTGCCCGTACCGAGGTCAGTCCGTAGGAATGGGCTTCGTTCAGGTATTGGTCTATCCACTCGCGGTTGATGCTGTTGCTCCTTGAATAGCGAGATAGCGACTGCATGTTACGGGCGGACTTCTCGAACTTATGCAAGGTTTCCTCACTGTTGTCTATCAGCACATACTGGTTGTAGATATGGTTGCAGGAGAGCAGAAGCCCCACCGGGGAGGCGAATGACAGTCGGCAGTCACTCCGGTCGGTGGAGAGCTTCTCGTAACGGGTGTCGGTAGCCACCTTGCCCGGCAGGTCTTCCGCGTCGGAGAGGGTGTGCAGACACAGGCGGTTGTCGCCGATGCGCATCTCCCTTGCCGAAAGCTCGATGTCCTGCAAGGTGGTGTCACCTTCCGACATGAGCGAGAAGTAGCGTTCAATAAGTCCCGTATTTCCCTCAGTACCCACAATCTCATCGGTGGAGAGGCGGCGCAGCCTGACAAGCCCGCTGTCGTTCATGATGCGCTCGAACTGTTCGCAGGCTTCCAAGAACTTGGTCGTGGTTTCCCTGTCCAGCTCCTTCGGGATGATATGTCCCCGGCACAGCGTGCTGAAATTGCTCTGCATCCGGTTACGCTCCTTTGTTGTCTTGGTCAGGTAGAGGTAGCAGGTGTGTTTCAGGTACGGACGCTCGTTGAAGTGACGCTCGAAAGAGCGGCTTAAAAAGCTCATGTCGTCCTTCTGAAGCTCCGGTTTGTAGCGTTCCTTGATGAACCAGTCCTGTTTGTGGACGACGGAGTAGTCCGGCAGCACCTTGATAGCCTTGCACCAGCAACTGTGTATCGCCTCGTACTCCGCACCCGTCACGGTGTAAAGTTCCGGCAGTTCCACCTCGAAAGCCACCGTGATGTCGGCGTCCTTTGAGATGATGCAGCCATGCTCCACCGCTAAAAGTGGGAACCTGTTTTCCAGTGTTGTCATTTTCGATGTATTCCTCATTGTCTTTCTTCCTTTCGTTGTCGTTTGAACAGACGGGGTATCCGCCGCCGGTTGATAAGGTATCGGGGATGGCTCCGTGCCGCTCCTAATTTCATCAGCCCGTGTTCGCCGTACCGGGCGTTCAGCGCGAAGGTCTGCCATACAAGGAGGGAGGACGATGCCGCGCCGAAGCCGATACATATCCACTGGTCGATACCGACCATGTAGAGGATGACGAACAGGACGAAGAGAGCCAGCAGACCTCCGCAGAAGATGAAGAGGTACTGTGCCTTCAAGCCCTTGAACTCTACCGGACGGCCGATACCCTTGTTGATTGGGTATTCAGCCATACATTATTTATTAAAGGAAGAATGAGCGCAGGATGGTGGCGGCAACAATCAGGAAGATGCACGCGCCGAACCACGAGGCGGCTGTCTTGCTGGTGTCGGGGTCGCCCGATGAAAACTTGCCGTACACTTTTACGCCCCCGATAAGCCCGACGACTGCACCGATGGCGTATATCAGTTTAGTTCCGGGGTCGAAATAAGAACTCACCATAGAGGTGGCTTCGTTGATGCCCGCGATGCCGTTTCCCTGCGCGAAAGCGGAGGCGGTTGCGGCGATGACAAGTGCCGCGGAGAGGATTGCTTTTCTGTTTTTCAAGATGTTCTTGTTCATAAACTGTTCTTGTTTTTTGCCGTCAAAAGGGTGGATGGTCCTTTGTCGGGCGGTTGATACTTTGTTTCTTTACTTTGGTTTTAGTGGATGCCCGTTTGTTTCCACGGACGTGGGCGTGTCCGTTGCGGATAGGGATGCGCCTTGCGTTTCCTCGCCGCGTGGGTTGATGTCATTCTTTCATGTTCATTTCTTTTATTGTTGTCATACATAGTTGCGAATGTCGAACTCCTCGATGTTGTCCGGCACGACGAACTCCTTTTCAGGTTTCTTCAGCCGAATCTCGATAAGCCCCTTGATGCGGATGCCTATCTCCGAAGAGCCTTCCATCATTTTCTCGTACAACTCCGTGCCCTCCATGTCGGTGAACACCTTGGCCGCCTTTTCACGTTGCGCCTGCGTTGCATCCGGGTTCTTGGCGGTCTTGCAGGCGTCGTCGATCTCGTCAAAGCTGCTGCCCGAAGCCCGTGGCGTGTCCGAAGCGTCTTCATCCGGTTCGTCGTCCCCGTATCCCAGTTCCTCCGGCGGTATGCTCGTGAAGGTCTCATCGAGCTTTTCCTCCGGGACTTGCGCCGGGCGGGACGCGGTTTCCGTGTTTCCGTCGTCAAAAGTAGCCTCTTCCTCCGACAGCTCAATGCCTTTTTCCATAGTGGCGGCTTCTTGCGTCGGTATGGCAGCGGTTGTCCGGGTGGATGCCATCCTGAAACGGCTCTTGCCGATGATGTCCGCCTTTTCCGCAGGGACTTCCTCGTGTGCCGCTATGCGTTTAGCCTCATTCCCGTCCAGTGACCGCCATAATCCGACAATGCCCTTGAAGAAGCGGACAATCCGCGTGTCCATGATGCGCTCGTAAAGGAGCAGGAACAGGAACCAGAGGTTGCAGCCGACCGATACCGCCAGCAGAATGTCTGTCATGCTGATTGTGTAATTCATATCCTTCCGTTTTTGGTTAGAATACTGAATTATAATTTCGGGCATAAAGGCTCTTTATCGCATCCTCGCACTGGTTGAAGTGATGCGTCAGCACATGGTCGATGTAAGCGGACAGCATAAGCCGGTCATGCCCGATTACACGGGTGATACACATGATACGCTCGTGGTACTCCGGGCGCACATACGCCATTTTCCCCTCACGTGCCTTTACTTCCGGGTCGCGGATGAACAGGCGTTCATAGTCCTTCTCACTGCATTTGCCGCTTACCGGGACAGGCGACAGTATTTCCACACTCGCCTGCACTTGGGTAAACATACCTCCGCAGTCTTGCTGTGGTCTTTTTTCATTCGGTGTCATTTCTTTTTCCATTTTCAAATCAGATCTTCACGTTGTTTCTTGTACAGTTCGTTGATTCTCTCCTTGTGCTGTTCCAGATGCTGGCGCAGCACGGTATCCACATATCCGCCTACTGAGATTTCCCCTCCGGCGATGTCGTTCACGATTCTGAGGATCTTGCCGTGGACGTCACGGCTGATATAGACACATTGGCGGGTCTTTATCTCGTTGCGGCGCAGGAATAGCTCGTTGTAGTCCTCGTCCTGCCTTTTCCGGCGTCCACTTTCCCTCTGCGCTTTTTCCCGTGTTACGGGTTGCACAGGAGATGGTTCCGGTGCGGCGGTGTCCTCTTCGGTCGGTGCAGCTGCGGGTACTTCCTGTGCGGGGCGCAGTGTCCCGTCCTGTGTGCGCCGCCCGATGGAGGCTAACAGCAGTTCCTCGTCGATGCCTTCCGTGTTCACTTTCCTGCTGCCCATGCTCACTGCGGTCTGATGATGTCGCTTATCTCTTCGGAAAACTCCCGGATGCCACTCCCTTTCAGCAGTGCCGTGTCCATCGGGAAGATGGTGGAGCGGAAAACGCTCTTGCGCTCTTCCGAAAGGTCACGGCGGAACTTCTTGCTGTCGGGCAAGCGGGTGGAAAGTACCGGAAAGCCCATTTCGGCTATCACTTCCTCGTAGATGCCGTACAGGTCGTTCCTCTCCCTGCCGTCCACCATCGTCCAAAACAGATAAAGCCCCTTTGTTTTCGCCTGTCCGGTAGTCATCAGCCTGTCGCGGAACATTGTGACGAATTTCAGGGTACTCTCCACAACAAAGCGGTCGGCACTCAGCGGAGTGAAGATGTAGTCCATCTGCGAGAGCGTCTTTATCACGCCGTTACTACGGAGTGTGCCGGGCATGTCGAAGAACACCACGTCGGGTTTCATGTCCTCAGTGGCAATCATCCTCTCGGCATCGTCGAGGGCGTTCACCGCATTGCTCTTGACGATGGTGTAGGCGTTCTTTTTGATCCGGCGGAAATGGTCGCAAGCGAGAGCCTTGAAGTAGGTGCTGCTGTCGATAAGCCCCATTTCGTGTTCGCGCAGCCCGTGGATGCTGTGCTGCGGGTCGTCGCAGTCCACGACGGCGACATTGTAGCCTTTCACGTTGTGCAGGTAGCTGGCGGCAAGTGCCGTGACAGTGGATTTGCCGATGCCACCTTTCTGTGTTGCGAATGCAACGAAGATTTCCTTACTCATAGTTCCATTTATTTTAATTGTTGAAGATTTCTTTTTCTATTTATATGCGGATTTGGTTGCTACATTATCCGCTTCAGTGAACAGACACACGGGCGGGTCATCGCGTATCCGGTTCTGTGGTGAAGCGGTGCGGCGAACAAGTGATGAATGACGACACTGCGTCATGAAGTCATTGAATCCGTACTTCACCGGATTGTCGGATAACCGGGGTTCCGACGGTTCGGGTATCCGCTTCGGCAAGTATCCGCCGAAGCGATTGTCCGGGTATTTGAATGTTCCTTTTCTCATATTTTCAAATCGTTCGTTTCTTGAATCATGCTGCAAATAAACAAGTATATTTTGGAACCTGTATCACTTCTCCGGCAAGTGGCAGCACGTTGCGCCGGTTGGCAGTCATTGACCGGGTCAAGCATCTGTCCAATACAGCTTTAAGGGCGTAACTTTGCCCCCCGGACAGCAGGGTTCGCCGATGGTGCGCGGCCCGGAGTCCTGAAAGGTATCTTCCCATCCGTCCCCTGACGGATTTTTATGTTCACCTGAACATAGCAAGGTATGTTTTCAGCCGCTCAAAATATTTTGAGCATCCCGGAAAACGCCTTGCCCTTGCAGGGGGCGGGCTTTCCCTCCGAAGTCGGAAAGCCTTTCAGAACTGCGGTGCTGTGATCCGAAGCGGCGGCTTATGCCGTCAATCCGCTAAATCCAAAGTAATATGAAAGAGAAAAGGAAAAGCAAAGCAGGGAGAAATCCCAAACTTGATCCGGCGGTGTACCGTTACACCGTCCGTTTCAACGAGGAGGAACACAATCGTTTCCTCGCCATGTTCGGAAAATCGGGTGTCTATGCACGGTCGGTTTTCCTCAAAGCGCACTTCTTCGGACAGCCGTTCAAGGTGCTGAAGGTGGACAAGACGCTGGTGGACTATTACACCAAGCTATCGGATTTTCATGCGCAGTTCCGCGCCGTGGGTACGAATTACAACCAAGTCGTGAAGGAACTGAGGCTGCATTTTTCAGAGAAAAAGGCGATGGCGTTGCTCTACAAATTAGAGCAACACACCGTCGAACTCGTGAAACTGAGCCGCCGGATTGTGGAACTTTCAAGGGAAATGGAGGCGAAATGGTCGCAAAAATCAGTGTAGGAAACTCGTTGTACGGCGCGATTGCCTATAACGGGGAGAAGATTAACGAGGCGCAGGGGCGGTTGCTTACGACCAACCGCATCTACAATGACGGTTCGGGAAAGGTGGACATCAACAAGGCGATGGAGGGTTTTCTCACCTTCATGCCGCCACAGATGAAGGTGGAGAAGCCGGTGGTGCATATTTCGCTCAACCCACATCCGGAGGATGTGTTGACCGATGCGGAATTGCAGGATATAGCCCGCGAGTATCTGGAAAAACTCGGTTTCGGCAACCAGCCTTATCTTGTTTTCAAGCACGAGGACATCGACCGCCACCACCTGCACATCGTGACGGTGCGGGTGGACGATAACGGGAAATGTATCAGCGACAAGAACAACTACTATCGTAGCAAACAAATCACCCGTGAGCTGGAGAAGAAATACGGGCTGCACGGCGCGGAGCGCAGGAACCGCCGGCTTGACACGCCGCTAAGCAAGGTGGACGCATCGGCAGGTGATGTGAAGAAGCAGGTGGCTGGCACTGTGAAGGCTCTGAACGGGCAGTACCGTTTTCAGACGATGGGCGAATACCGTGCGCTCCTTTCCTTATATAATATGACGGTGGAGGAAGCGAGAGGCAACGTGCGCGGACGGGAGTATCACGGGCTGGTTTATTCCGTCACGGACGACAAGGGTAACAAGGTGGGCAACCCGTTCAAGTCCTCGCTTTTCGGGAAGTCCGCAGGTTATGAAGCCGTACAGAGAAAATTTATCCGTTCCAAATCAGAGATTAAGGACAGGAAGCTCGCCGACATGACGAAACGCACCGTTCTTTCCGTGCTGCAAGGCACTTATGACAAGGACAAATTTGTATCCCAACTCAAAGAGAAGGGCATCGACACCGTACTGCGCTACACGGATGAAGGGCGTATCTATGGAGCGACGTTTATCGACCACCGCACAGGATGTGTACTGAACGGCTCTCGCATGGGCAAGGAGCTTTCGGCGAATGCCTTGCAGGAACACTTCACCCTGCCATACGCCGGACAACCGCCGATACCGTTATCCATCCCTATGGATGCTGCGGACAAGGCATACGGACAGACCGCATACGACCGTGAAGACGTATCGGGCGGAATGGGCTTGCTCACTCCCGAAGGTCCGGCGGTAGATGCTGAGGAAAAGGCTTTCATCCGGGCGATGAAGCGCAAAAAGAAGAAAAAGCGCAAGGGCTTGGGTTTGTAATCGGAGTATCAACAATTAAAAAATCAATGTATGTCACAACAAGAAGACGATTTGAGGGCATTGGCGAAAATCATGGATTTTCTGCGTGCCGTGAGTATTATTTTAGTGGTTATGAACGTGTACTGGTTCTGTTACGAAGTCATCCGGCTGTGGGGCGTGAACATCGGTGTGGTGGACAGAATCCTTCTGAACTTCGACCGCACGGCGGGGCTGTTCCATTCCATACTGTACACAAAGCTGTTTGCCGTCCTGCTGCTTGCCCTGTCCTGTCTGGGTACAAAGGGGGTCAAGGGAGAGAAAATCACTTGGGGAAGAATATGGACGGCACTCGCCGCCGGGTCCGTGCTGTTTTTCCTAAACTGGTGGATACTGGCTCTGCCGCTTCCGATTGAGGCGGTGATGGGGCTGTATGTCCTTACCATCGGTACGGGCTATGTCTGCCTGTTGATGGGAGGTCTGTGGATGAGCCGTCTGTTGAAACACAATTTGATGGAGGATGTTTTCAACAACGAGAACGAGAGTTTCATGCAGGAAACAAGACTCATCGAAAGCGAGTATTCGGTCAATTTGCCGACACGCTTCTATTACAAAAAGCGTTGGAACAACGGTTGGATCAATGTGGTGAATCCCTTCCGTGCGTCCATCGTGTTGGGTACGCCGGGCAGCGGCAAGTCATACGCCGTGGTAAACAATTTTATCAAGCAACAGATTGAAAAGGGCTTCTTGATGTACGTGTATGACTTCAAATTCAGCGACTTGTCCACCATTGCCTACAATCATCTGCTGAACCACCCTGACGGCTACAAGGTGAAGCCGAAGTTCTATGTGATCAACTTCGACGACCCGCGACGCTCTCATCGGTGCAATCCCATTCACCCGGATTTTATGGAAGATATTACGGACGCCTACGAGAGTGCCTATACAATAATGCTCAACCTCAATAAAACGTGGGTGCAAAAGCAGGGTGACTTCTTTGTGGAATCACCTATCATTTTGTTCGCCAGTATTATATGGTATCTTAAAATCTATCAGAACGGGAAATATTGCACGTTTCCCCATGCCATCGAATTTTTGAACCGCCGCTACGAGGATATTTTTCCGATACTGACTTCCTATCCCGAACTGGAGAACTACCTTTCCCCGTTCATGGATGCGTGGCTCGGAGGGGCTGCGGAGCAGCTCATGGGGCAGATAGCGTCGGCAAAAATTCCGCTTTCGAGGATGATTTCACCGCAGCTCTATTGGGTGATGTCGGACAGCGAGTTTACGCTGGACATCAACAATCCCGAAGAGCCGAAAATCCTATGCGTGGGCAACAATCCCGACCGTCAGAATATCTACGGGGCGGCTCTCGGATTGTATAACTCCCGCATCGTGAAGCTCATCAATAAGAAGGGGATGCTGAAGTCGTCGGTCATCATAGACGAGCTGCCGACGATATATTTCAAAGGGTTGGACAATCTTATAGCTACCGCCCGAAGCAACAAGGTTGCCGTGTGTCTGGGATTTCAGGATTTCAGCCAGCTGGTGCGCGACTACGGTGATAAGGAGGCGAAAGTGGTGATGAATACGGTCGGTAACATTTTCTCCGGGCAGGTGGTAGGTGAAACGGCAAAGACACTATCGGAACGATTCGGTAAGGTGTTGCAGAAACGGCAGTCTATCTCCATCAACCGGCAGGATGTTTCCACCTCCATTAACACGCAGATGGACGCGCTTATCCCGCCCAGCAAGATTTCCGGTTTGACGCAGGGAATGTTTGTCGGTTCGGTGTCCGACAACTTCAACGAGCGTATCGAACAGAAGATTTTCCACTGCGAGATTGTGGTGGATGCCGATAAGGTAAAACGGGAGGAAAGTGCCTACAAGAAAATCCCCGTTATTACCGATTTCACTGACGCAGACGGCAACGACCGCATGAAGGAAACGGTGCAGGCAAATTACCGGCGCATCAAGGAGGAGGTGAAGCAGATTGTTCAGGAGGAATTGGAGCGCATCGCGGGCGATGACAACCTGAAGCATCTGTTGCAGCAGAAGTAACCTATTAAAATAAGGGAGGATAGCTAAAATCCTCCCTTATTTTAATATTCCTCCAAAAGTTTATTTTGACGTAAATCTTCAATGTAACATGCTAAGTTACTTGAAACTTTATTAAATACTTTATCAAGATATGGGATGATATTTTCCAAATTCAATTCCAACTCTAACGGGAAACTATGATATTGATGTAAAAACCTTGTGATGTCATTTCTTTCTGAAACAGATAAAAGCAAAAATGGATTACTGTTTTTATAATATACCATTGCTGAAAGATGAATAAAAGCGCATCCTAATTTATAAACAAAAAAAGGCCAGCCATAAAATTTATCAGCTAAATCCACCATTTGTTTATCGGTCACGACTTTCTTTGTATTGGGATAAGACCATTTTATTCCCTCCAAAGTTTGGTTTATAAAATGCTCTCTAAGGTTTAAGTCGCTAATTGACAACAAAAACATAACTCTTACCATAGAATCTAATTCTTGACGCAGAATAGATATTACCTGCCCATATAATTGTTGTTGCAACAAAATATTTATAGCGCAAGAATGTTCTCCTGACCTTTGAGTAACTATATCGCAAAATAAATTAATATTATTTGTTTTCATTGTTGAGTGATTTCGCTTATAAGATATAGGATTTACTATTGGTTGCCACATATATCTGATGCGGCATTTCTTTTTCGTTGTATATTATTGTATGGTTGTCGCACAAGGTCATTCCCAGCCTTTCAACCACACGGATGGATGCCACGTTTTCCGGTCGGATACTGCAACAGACAGTTTTCAGTTCCAGCTCTCCAAAGGCGTATTCCAAACACGCGCGGGCGGCTTCCGTACCGTAACCGTTATGCCAGTATGTGTTATCGAGTATATAGCCAAGCTCGACAGTCTCGTTCCCGTTTAGGGTACTATTCATCAGACCGGCTTGTCCTATCAATGCGCCGCTTTCTTTCAGTATGACGGCAAAATATCCGAACCCGTCCTTGCGGTATCGGATGAGTTGCCTGTTTATCCATTTGCGCACGTCCTTTTTGGTAAAGCCGTGTTCCCAAGCGTACATGACTTCCGGCTTTCCCATTATGGCAAGGAGTGCGTCCATATCCTTACGGGTTATCCTGCGGATAAGCAGCCGTTCCGTTTCCATGACGACCAGCGATGCGGAATAGGTCTTTATCTCAAATCCGTCCTCTTTCCATTCCTTCACAAGCCTGTTGATCGTTTCTTCCACCAGACTGTCATAAGCGGCATCGGGAATAACCTTTATAAAAAAGGTGTCACGGGTTTCTTTCATGACCCATTCGTTGATGTCTTTCAGTTCCTTGCCTTCGGGAATGTAATTCTTGTGTATCATGAACTCGTTGATGTTGTCCGCCAACAATTCTTCCAACTGATAACGGATGTCATCCTCCAGTTCGGCAAATGGTATGGTTTCCTCTTCATAGATGCCTTCTATTAAAACATCATCCTCTTCCATATCCTCGTCCGGTGTCTGATTGCCCCGTTTCATGTCCAACATATCCTGCGCGAACTGCCCGGATTCCTTGTCCTTGTACTTCTTGGCATATTTTTCCAGCAGTTCCCAGTCCTGACGGCTCATCGGGCATTTGAAAACGGCTCGTTCCACCTCGTTACAGCGCACCATGTCCGCCTTCACATCATCGGGAAGCGACCGGCATTCCTTGCAGATATGCCGCGAGTGTCCTTTGCCGCTGAATTGCTCGTTGGCTTTGTACTCGCTACAAATCCGACAGTAATGCCCCTGTTGTTTCTTCTTTTTCGCCACCATACCCCGTTATTATATCAACAGTTCTTTTCCTTTATCGGTAAGACGATATTTCTGCCGGGGATGTTTCGGATTTTCCGGGTAAATAGGCTCTACCAAATTCTGCCTTATGGCTGGATACAGATATAGTTCTAAAAAATTACTTTTGTCCTTTAATCCTATCACACACATAATCTCTTTGGTTGAAAGTGTCTGTGTGCCGATTGCAGACAACACCTTTTCCACCTGTGGGGTAACTGTGGGGTGACTGTGGGGTAACTGTCGGGTAATTGTCGGGTCGTGCCCCACAGTTTTTCGGGTATAGCGGAAAATAACCCATACACTATTTCCATCTGTATGAAACTCCGGATCGGGAATGCCGACACGCCGGCATTCGCTTATCATAAGCCCGATGCCTCGTCCCCAGCTTTCCAGAACCTCGCTTTTATACAGAACATTCGCAATAATCAGGTTTTGAGGTTCTGAATTATGCCCGCTCAATAACTTTTCCATTGTTATATCCGGCGGAAAAGTTCCACTGTTCTCAATCTCCACACGGTCATCATAGATGGCAATTCCTACCGAACTGCCGGGACGGTGGTATGAGCGGTGGCAAAGGGCATTTGTGCAGCATTCCCTCAATGCCTTGTAAGGAATCTCAAGCTCTTCCTCCCGATACAAGCCTTCAACTTTGCCCGAAAGGGAAAGATGCTTGAAAAAGAACGACATTGCAGTGTCCAGCAGTGTGTAGATATTGCCAGTGGTACGCTGATTGTCTATAAACTCGTCTTTTGTAGTTCCTTTGAAACGCGCCAACCGAAGCAGGCACTGGGGATAGAAGTAAAAATCACGACCGAACAAGACTGCGGAAGCATTATTCAGTTTTCCGTCATGTAACAGGTTGAATTTTTCGAGTATGGTCGGCAAATCCTCCCTTATGGTGGCTTCGGGTAGGCGACCGCACCGGATGCCTCCACGTACCGCTCCCATAATGGCATGTTCATCAAGGTCAGTAACTTTGATGTCGGGATTCGTCATCGCCTCCCAAGCGTATTTCCCACCTCGCTGCATAAGCAGTTGGTTATATACGTCTTGCGGCATGGAGGATGTCACGCTCTCCAATCGAAGATAAGCCCGTCCCTTATAGGAGAACGGACGCATATAACGTTGGCTGTCCGCAGACAAGGCTATCACACTCTTGTCTGTATTTTGGATACTGATATACGAAACTTCGAGTGTGGCAAATGGTTCAAAACGCCGGATGGCTTCCGCAATATCACGCTTCGTCTTGTCGCTCACTTCCTGCCCGATGATCTTTCCTTTGTCGGTCACACCGAACAACACCGTGCCACCTTCGCTGTTAAGGAAAGCGCAGAGCGTTTCCATGCCGCGCTCCAACTGCCCGGTGGTTTCCTTGAACTCCACCTGCCCGTTTTCCTTTTCGGCTATCAGTTGTTTTACTATATCGAGGTTGTCTATGTTCATATTCAATTCGTAACAATTGTACAAAGATAGCGTTTTTCGCTGAAATTCGGGGCAATAGCGCGCCGAAAACGCCCTTTTTCGTATAGATTTTACTCAAACGGGAGAACAGCATGATACCATTCTCCCGCTTATACCTGATTTTATCTTCTCATACGTTCCAGCTCTTCATCGCGCAGCATTCTCTCGTTCAGTTTCTCCTGCATCTTGTCGAGGAAATAGGTACGGCTTTCGTTTTTCCGACGTTTGATGTCGGTATAGAAGCGGTAGCAATCCTTCGACTCAATACCGAATATCTTGTAGAGAATCGGGGCGAGCTGTTTTAGCGGCATATTGCCGTTGTTGATACAGCCCATCTCGTCTATGCCGTAGATAAGTTCCACGAGGTCGATGGCGTTGCCCGTCCAAAGAAGGCTGGCGGTGGTTTCTGTTGCGTTGTTGGCGGATATTAGTGGTGGCACTTGGGGCGTGGCAAGGAATTTCTGCATCTTTCTTACGAAAGACAGAGCCTTGCTGACGTAGGCGGCAATCTCTCTTTTTTCTTCTGACAGATTACGTACGGGATGGTGCTGCAACTCGATTTCGATGTAGGCAAGCGCGATGACGGTAAGGTTCATGTCCATGCCGCCGTTGCACAGTTCGATCACTTGGGTGGCGAAAGCCGTGTATGCCGTTTCCATATTGCAGTCGCCGGCTTCGTTTATCAGGCGGAAAAAGTCGGTTTCCGCCAGCAAGAAATAATTCATGGTTCTGTCAATTTTGAAAATTACACTTTGTTTTCTGCGTGCGCACATGAATATAATTGGCAAAAAACGCGGCAGAAAATAAAAAATCCAACACTCAATTTTACAAAGTGCTGGATTTCAGAGGTATAAAATTCAGTATTTTTTCACAAGGACAAATTATCTCCGACTTAAATTGTTTGTAATCGGAACATTTATTCTATTCCTGAAAATAGAAATGTATGCTTGCCGCACATTTTGGCTATCTTGCTTTTTTATCAAGGATATAGATAATGCGACATACACCGTTGGGATAGCTTTTCAAAGAGGAAAGCGTCCAGTGTTGCTCTGGCAGAGCCGACTTAAAAAAATGTCGTCCGCTTCCGGATATGAAAGGAACGGTGTATAGTATGATTTCATCCACAGCGTGCATCCGCAGCAGTCCGTTTATATAGTCTGCCGTGTCCGGTGTGGCTTCCGCGAGGTAACGGATGTTTGTGCAGTCTTTTCTCCATTCGTGCAGCATTGAAATGGAATAGTCCGGTGTCACACGGTAAAAGGCTTTCTTCCTGATTTCATCAAGACCGCAACGGTCAAGGCACAAATCCTGATGTGCTTTATCATATAACTCTGAAGAAAGACATCCGTCCATCGTCAGTACGGCGAGAATCTGAACTTTACCCATAATCGTTTCCTTTCGTTAGGCAAGGGTAAAAAAGTAGCGTGCAATTCACACTACCTTCAAGCGATGGCTCTGGTAAAGCCTTTACGGAGAGTACGTGAATGCACGCTATGCGTAAGCATAGCATAAGCATCACGCAATCGTCTCCGTAGTTCCAATTTACCAGATTTTCGCTTGAAACGCCTTGCGGTCTTATCCTATATGTTGGCGGCGAAAAGCTCCTGCCAATCGCCGTTTTTCTCAAATGTTATGCAAAGATAGCCAAATTCAGTGAATTACGGGCTATGATTGCTTGAATTTATATTTAATCTCCTATGCGCACTTTATCTCCTATCGAAACATTAATCTTGTCCAGGACTCCCGATATCTGCGATTTTATTTCGATCTCCTTCATCGGAAAAACATTGCCGGATATGTTTATTTCCTCTTTGATCTCGCGATATTGTGGTTGTGTAGTTTCGTAAATTGCCTTTGTACCTCTTAGCGAAGAACGAAAAGCAACAAATGCCAGTGTGGCGGAAAAGATGCAAATTAATATAATCTTAAATGTCTTCATTATCCTATATTTTCGTTTCTAATGGCGTCAATGGGTTGTATAACAGATGCTTTCATAGCCGGAAATGCTCCGGCAATGACACCGGACAAAATCAAGATAACCAAAGCGAGAACAGCTACATTTATATCTATTTCTGCATGCTTTATCATTGTCGCGTGACGGGCGCTTTCGAGCAACCAATTTATAATCTCAAGAATAGCTGCACCTGATATCAATCCGATGATACCGGAGATTACAGTTATGATGACAGATTCCGTCAGCATTAACACAAGAATGGATTTAGGAGTTGCTCCTACAGCCTTACGGATGCCTATTTCGCTACTCCTTTCTTTGATCACGACAAACATGATGTTGCTTACTCCAACAATACCACTTATCAGAAAACAAATTCCTACGATCCAGATAAACATTTTCAATCCATCAAAGAGTCCCTCAAAAGCAGATGTTTGTGTCTCAAAATTGATTATCTGTAAGGCTTGCTTATCAGAATAAGCAAATTGGTATTTATTAGCGATGAAGGCTCTCAGCTCATTCTCAAATCGCTTGGAATCAACTTCTTTGTTCAGATATAAACAGAAAGCGCGCAATGGAGTCTTATTGTCAATACAGTTTATGTAACTTGAGAAGGGCACATATACCGAATTGATTTCCGAAGCGCTGAAAATATCATCATTCTTTAGTACGCCTATCACCTTAAAATCAATACCGGCAATGTTGATCGACTTACCCAACGCTTTTTGATTATTAAATAAGGTCGTACTGACATTTTCGCCGATAATGGTAACATTACGGGTATTCTCGTCATCTCCTTTATTAAAATATCGTCCATCTTCGTTGATTTTAAGTATCTTAATTCCCATATAGTTTTCATTGATTCCTATAATCTTAAAAAGTCCGCTTTTAGCTTTATTCATCACTTGCGAATAAGGTCCTGTTATTTCAGGCGAAATAGCTTTTATCCCCGGGAACTGTTTCTTTATGCGGTTAAGAAAATGCAAATCGAAATGCAATTGTTCCCCTTCTCTGATATTCTTATACTTCACCCAGAATCCTCATCATTCCATACCATGACGGATTCACCATAAGTTACTAACGTGGTCACATAGCGGTGTGTGGTATTGATATTGTGCTGGGTTTGAAAAATAGCGATTGATTCATTCTCTATTTTCTGTACACGACTACGCTCGTGCAGAACAATAGCGACCATGCTGCCAATGATCGCCATTAAAAGAAAGTATCCTATAAATATTTTATGCTGCAAAAGTATTTTCATTGGCTTGATATTTTACAATCCAAATATTGCTTTCGTACAATATCTACATGCGGCAGAATCACGAAAAATATCCGAGATGAATAACACTAATAATAATTTCAAATTTTTCTATTTATTGCAGTTACATTCCTCCTCCCAACACATGATAAAGTTTGATTACACTTTGTATGCGTTCAAAACGAGTTTGTAGCTGTTGCACTTCCGCTTCGAGAAGAGACTGTTGGGCGGTCAACACTTCCAGATAGGTGGCATTGGAATGACGCATAAGCGATTCTGTCTTTCGCACAGCATCGCATAATGTTTCAACCTGTCGAGCATTGATTTCAATTTGCGATTTTGCCGTCTGCCATGCAGTCAGAGCATCGTTCACTTCTTTTCCAGCGTTCAGCAATGATTGCCGGAACAACAGTTTGGCTTCTTCCTGACGGCTTTTGGCTATCTTCAAGTTGGCGATGTTTGTGCCCCGGTTGAATAAGGGCTGTGTCAGGGAACCGATGGCATTGAGCAACCATTGTCCGGGATTTACGATTACGCCACCGCCGTTATTAGTCCATCCAAGAGTCCCCGAGAGGGTAATATTGGGATAGAAGGCGGCACGAGCCGCATTGGTGGCGTAGAACGCCTGCGCCAGTTCCATTTCAGCCTGACGCACGTCGGGACGGTTGGAAAGCAGTTGCAAAGGGACTCCAATCGAGACAGTATCGGGGAAAGCAGCCTCGGCCAGATTACTTCGTCCAATCGAGTGTGACGGCATGGCAAGTATCGCAGACAGGGCATTTTCTGTTTCGGAAATACTCTTGCGTATGGATAACAGGGATGCTTCGAGTCGCATCACGTTCGCCTTTGCCTGCAATACGCCGGCTTCGTTTGATTTCCCCACTTTTTTCAACGCTTCAAGAGTACGTACGGTAGTCCGCCAGTTCTCCAAAGTCCGGTTACTTATTGCCATTTGTGCGTCAAGCATGGCAAGGGTGTAGTAACTGTCTGCAATAGTGGCGACAAGCTGTGTCTGTACGGCCTGCCGGTAGGCACGGCTTCCTTGTAATGCGGCGGCTGCGCCACGCTTTGCCGCCGTAAGTTTGCCGAAGATGTCCAGTTCCCAGCTTGCCGACGCTCCCACATTATATGTCTTTGCCGTTGCTCCGTCATGTTTATTGGCATTACCTTCGGCAGTCAGTCCCAGTGATGGAAGATATGATAGTCTGGCAGTCATCAGGACGGCTTCTGCCGCTTCCACGCGTAACCGTGCCACATTGAGGTCTGCGTTCCGTTCAAGTCCGGTTTCAATCAAGGACTGGAGTTTCGGGTCGGTAAACATTTCCCGCCACGACAGGGACGCGATGGTCATTGTATCAATGTCCGCCGGCATGTCCCGATACAGATTCTCCGTTGAGAGGTCAGGGCGATGATACCGGCTGTATGTGCCACAGCCGGCAAGCATCCATCCCGACAATATGATATATATTACTGTCTTCTTCATTTAATTATGCTTAACACGTTCTTGGATATATTGGAATACAATAAACAATGACGGCACAAGGAACAACAGAGCCAAAGTACCTACAATCATTCCACCGATTACACCTGTGGCAAGCGAACGGCTGCCGTTGGCACCCACTCCGTGCGCCATCATCAGCGGGACAAGACCGAACACCATGGACAACACAGTCATCAATATGGGGCGCAGGCGGACTTTTGCCGCACTGTATGCCGCCTGTGCCAGCGTCATGCCTTCCGACCGCCGTTTACCGGCGTATTCGGTAAGCAGGATCGCTGTCTTGGCAAGCAGGCCTATAATCATGATAAGTCCGGTCTGCATGTAGATGTTGTTCTCCAGACCGAAGAGCCACGCAAACAGGAAACTGCCCATCAGTCCGCAAGGCACCGACAACAGAACCGCGAAGGGTATGAACACGCTCTCATACAAGGCGCACAGAATCAGATAGACCAGAACCATGCAGAGCAGGAATATAAGCGTGGCATTGTTGGTCGTCTTGCTTTCCTCACGCGAAATGCCGCCAAACTCGTATGTGTAATTTGACGGAAGCACTTCACGTGCCGTCTCGCCGATGGCTTCGAGCACCTGCCCCGAACTGTAGCCCTGAGCCGGAGACCCGCTAATCGAGATGGCGTTGAACAGGTTGAAACGGGTGAGGTCTGACGGGCCGTTGGTCTTGGTCAGGCGCACGAACCGGCTCAAAGGCGACATGCCGCCATCGGTGGCACGCACATACATGTGGTGCAGGGATTCCGCATTCACACGATATTCCGCCGGAGCCTGCATGGTCACATGGTAGAGCTTGGAGAACCGGTTGAAGTCGGAAACATATTGTCCGGTATAATAGCCCGACAATGTGGAAAGCACATCTGCGGGCGACACACCCGACTGTTCGCATTTGGCGGCATCGATATCCACCCAGTATTGCGGATAATCCGTGGCAAAGGAGGAATAGACTTCGCCGATTTCGGGTCGCTGCGACAAGGCTTCGACAAACTTGTCTGCCTCTTCCTTGAAGGCGGCGATGTTTCCGCCCGCCTTGTCCTGCAAATAAAGCTCGAAACCGTTTCCCATGCCGTACCCGGCAATCATCGGAGGCGACATGGCGAACACCGTGGCATCGGGAATATCCGAAGTGGCGGCATAAATCTTTCCGATGACATCATTGACCGACTGCCCCTCTCCCTTACGCTGCTCCCAGTCTTTGAGTGTCACGAAATACATCGCCTGCGAGGGACCGGAACCGCTGAAAGAGAAACCGGCGACCGCACCGCTGTATTCAATCTCGCCGATGCTGTCGAGACGGCTGTTGATACGCTCCATCACCTTACTTGTCTGAGCCATGGATGTGCCGGGCTTCGTGTTCATGCTCACCATGACCGTCCCGGTGTCCTCTTCGGGAATAAGTCCCGTCTTTGTGACATTGACCAGCAGCACCAGCAACCCGAAAGAAATGCCTATGATGCTCCACAACAGCCATCGGCGATGGATAATGAACATCACTCCACGTACATAGCGTCGGCTCAGACGGTCGAAGACGGCATTGAACGCTTTACGGAAACGGGCTGCAAAATTGTTCTTGGTGTTGCCCTGCTCATCGATATAGGGTTTCAGCAGCAGCGCGCAAAGTGCCGGTGAGAGTGTGAAGGCATTGACTGCCGAGATTCCCACGGCAACAGCCATCGTGATACCGAACTGCGTGTAGAACGCTCCCGAAGTCCCGCCCATCATGGCAACGGGGAAAAACACTGCCATAAAGATGATGGTAGAGGTCAGGATAGCCGACGAAACGCCTTTCATGGCATCATCAGCCGCGAGAACCGCAGACTGATAGCCCTCGTCGAACTTCGCCTGCACCGCTTCCACCACCACAATGGCATCATCGACCACAGTTCCGATGGCAAGCACAAGCGCGAACAGGGTGAGCAGGTTGACGGAGAAGCCGATCATGGACATCACGGCGAACGTACCGATAATGGAGACGAAAATGGATATCGTAGGAATAAGCGTGGACTTAATATCTTGCAAAAATACATATACCACCACGATAACCAGAAGTATCGCTTCAATAAGTGTCCGGATAACAGAATTGATGGAAGCATACAGGAACTTGTTGGTATCGGTAAGCACCACGAATTCCGTCCCTTCGGGCAAGTCCCGGCTGAGGTCGTCAAGCACTTCGTGAATCTCCTTGATGGTGCTTGAAGCATTGGACCCGGCTTTCTGGTTGATGAGCATCATGGCTGCCGGATGCCCGTTCACTTCGGAGGAATATTTGTAGTATTCATCGCCCAGTTCCACATCGGCAACCTCCTTCAGCCGAAGCACATTGCCGCCCGGCAGTGACTTGATGACCAACTCACCGAACTCTTCCGCGCCGGACAAGCGTCCGCGGTATTTCATCGTGTATTCATTGGCGGTAGGATGATTGGCACCGAAGGAGCCGGTGGCGGCCTCGATGTTCTGTCGTGCGAGTACGGTGGATATGTCATCGGGGATAAGCCCGTATTGCGCCATCTTGTCGGGACGCAGCCAAAGTCGCATGCTGTAGTTGGAACCGAACATCTGTGCCTTTCCCACGCCGCTGATACGTTTCAGCCTCGGCTCGACATTGATTTTCACGTAATTGTTCAGGAAGGTCTGGTCGAAGCGGTCATCGGGCGAATAGAGCGCGAAAGTCATCAGTTCGGCATTCTGCTGCTTTTCAGTGGTGACACCGGTCTTGGTGGCTTCCGCCGGAAGCTGGCTCAGCGCGCCGTTCACGCGGTTCTGCACGTTTACCGCCGCCATGTCCGCGTTGGTTCCCTGCTTGAAATAGATTTCGATGGAAGCATCGCCCGTATTCGATGCCGTGGAAGTCATATAGGTCATGTCTTCCACGCCGTTGATGGCTTCTTCCAGAGGGGTTATCACTGCCTTCTGCACAGTTTCAGCGTTTGCTCCAGGATAAGTTGCGGATACGTTGATGGTCGGAGGTGCGATGTCGGGGTATTGTTCCACCGGCAAGGAAAACATGGAAATCATGCCCAACAGTACAATCACCACCGAGATAACGCCCGAAAACACCGGGCGGTCTATAAAAAATCGCAGGTTCATTTCGTTTCGTTTTTAGGGGTTATGCTCATGCCTTCTCTCACCAGTCCCACGCCTTCGGCGACAATGGTGTCACCGACCGAAAGACCTTCTTTTACGATAAACCGGTTGCCGTCGTTCAGGCGGTCCACCGTGAGATAGGCGGCTTCCGCCTGTCCGTTTTTCAGACGGTAAGCGATAATCTTGTCCTGCAGTTCCACGGTGGCGGTCATGGGAATGGTTACGGCCTCCGTTTTCGGGTTTTGAAGGATGACATTGCCGATGCTGCCACTCAACAGTTCGCGGTCGGGATTGGGGAACAGGGCTTTGATTTGTACCGTTCCGGTAACAGGATCCACCACGCCGCTTACGGTTTCAATACGTCCTTTCGCCTTGTACAGGCTGCCGTCGTTGAGTTGCAGGCCCACTTCCGGCATCCCGGCTATCATGCTGTCAATCGAGCCATAGCGAGCCAAATATCGCCGTAGCATATTCTCCGAAATGGAGAAATAGGCATACATCTCCGCATTGTCGGACACGACCGTGAAAGGCTGTGCCATATTGGGACCGACAAGCGCACCGATGCGATAGGGCAATGTGCCTACTACTCCGTTGCTCGGGCTTTTGATTTCCGTATAGGAGAGATTGTTGCGTGCATCCGATTCTTGTGCCTTTGCCTGTTCGAGTTCAGCACACGCCACTGCCAGTTGGTTCCGGGCGAGAGAAAGCTCGTAGTCGGATATGACCTTCTCGTCAAACAATGCCTGCTTGCCCCGCAGCTCGATTCTTGCCGTTTCCACTTTTGCCTGTGCCGCGCTGACATTGGCCTGCGCCGTGCGTAATGCCGCCCGATAGGGCACTTGGTCAATTACAGCCAATACTTGACCGGTCTTCACCCGTTCACCCTCTTTCACTTTCAGACGGATAATGCGCCCGGATATTTGCGGCAGGATGTCCACATCCTGCCGTCCGCGTATGGCGGCGGAATAGGACTCGGAGATTTCCACCGGACTTGCCGCGACCTTTATGACCCGATAACTCTGCACCGCATCCTGCTTGCCGTCCGCCTGCCTGCATCCGGTCGGCAGGAACAGCATGAGAGCAAATGCGGCGAAATTCGTGATAATGAATTGCTTGTTCATATTTTCTTCTTGTTTTGTATTAATTCATAAATTGATTTTTGGAACATGAATAAAAGTTTATCTTTTTCGTTCATGCGGATATTATCAGAATAACCGTCTTTTGTTATTTGATACCCACATGGCTTAACCATAAAAATGCCTAAGCCCTTAGTGTACGAACTTACTTCTGAGGCATAGTCTTTACTTGTATTTAATGGAACTTTCCCTTTAATATGACACCACTCATTATTACAACTGATGTCTTCAATCTCAGACATCAGTTTTTGCAAATCTGTAATAGCTTTGGAACTCGCTACTTGGGGTATCTGCAACTCAAAACAGAGCATCGGTTCGAGAATGTCCACACCTGACTGTTGCAAAGCCAGCCTGAAGACATAAGGGGTCAGCTGTCTGAAATCAGCAGGTGTACTTACCGGGCTATAATACTCGGCTTGAGTAAAAGTTACTTTCAGATCTGTCACTTCCCATCCATGTAAACCAGATTGGCAAGACATACGAATCCCTTCAAAAACGGCATTTTGAAAAGAATGGTTCAGATAACCATAGGAGATGTCACTTTCGATTTGCAACCCTGCCCCTAACGGTAAGGGTTCAAGAGTCAGCCCTATTGTGGCCCAGTAAGGGTTGGGTGGTACTTCGATCTGAATAATCTTATTGACCTTTTTTATAGGTCGTTCTTTGTAGATAGTCTTGATCTCATCAAAATGGACCTTTACGGAAAATCGTTCTTCCAGCAATGTCTGTATGATTTCCTTTTGGGTCAAACCATATAACGAGATTTCCAATTCATCACTATATGAGTTTATGGAAAAGGACAAAGACGGGTCTTCAATCCACAATGTATTCAGAGCGGATATCACCTTGCTTCTCTCTTCGGGCCTGTCTGGCCGGACGGAGGATTTGAGAGCGGGATGCTGATGCGATAATCCTTGAATCAAACAAGGTTCAGCACCTAAATAATTTCCGATTCGAAAATCATCCATATCCTCTACAATCGCGATATCATTGGCGCCCACTTCATCAACATTTATCTCTCTGCCCTGATTGATAGTTTTTAGATTTTTAATCTTGATGAATTTTTCCGAATCGTTGATTCTTACAACGTCTCGAAGTCTCAGACTTCCGTCAATTATTTTTAGAAAACTTCTTTTATGTCCTTTGGGGTCATGCTCTATCTTATAAAGATAAGATGAAAGTCTGTTTGAGACCGATGCCGGAGGAAGTATAAAAGAAGTGATGGCGTCCAACAACTCATTGATACCGATATTGAACATTGCTGATCCATGTAGCACCGGATAGACTTTGGCTTTTGCCACAAGATCGATTATCGTATTCCAATAATCAGCCGGTGAAATTTCGCTATCCGCCAAATATCGTTCTAATATATTGTCGTCATGGTTGCATACAAATTCTTTGTATTCTTCCTTTATATATGTTTGGGAGCAAATCGGATAAACCAATCCATCGACAACAGTTTGCATAAACAGGACATCTTGAGACAGATTTGTTTTTATATCCAGATACAAACGCTCTAAATTCACACCGTCACGGTCAATTTTATTGATAAATATAATTGTCGGGATTTGCAGTTTTTGTAAAGTATTGAACAGCAACTTTGTTTGCGCTTGTATGCCTTCCTTTGCGGATAAGATGAGGACTGCTCCATCAAGCATTTTGAATGTCCGCTCCACTTCCGCAATAAAATCCATGTGTCCCGGAGTGTCAATGATATTGCATTTCACTCCATTCCAGATAATAGATGTCGTAGAAGCCCGAACAGTAATTCCTCTACGTTTCTCTATATCCATAGAGTCTGTTATGGTGTCACCATTATCCACACGGCCGCACTTTTCCGTTGCTCCACTGGCAAACAGCAGATTCTCGGTTACGGAAGTTTTTCCTGCATCAATGTGAGCAAGAATTCCTAAATTTATAATATTCATTTGGATTAAGCAATAATATACTACAATAGATGCATTGTCGAAACGCACCTTTTAATACCTCCTCGTAGCATGTGAGAACTACAGGATTACTAACTCGTATTAATATGTATATTATTACTGCCGCATAACGATTGCAAAATTACACAAAAAAAATATATCTAACAAAAGTGGGAGGATTTTTTAACTTTTTTTACCATAGACATTTTATTAGGGAAGCGTAGGTTCAACTGGCAAGTACAAATAAGTAGAAATGTTTGAACAACACCGTTTTAGGAAGTTGAAAAATCAAGTTTCTCTCTCGGTATAGCGTTTATTTTGGCCAATATCTTCTTTAGTTTAGCATTTGTGTATTTCCCATTCGTGTTCTATTTAGCTCCTTATTATGAGTATGTAGCAAGTTACTTATCAAATTCAGCCTCTTTGAGGGTCAAATATGGTTTTGCAAATGGTGACTGACAAGACATAAACAAGGTCAGCAGGATTTTTTACATAAATGGACATGAATGTATATAACCTAAAATAAGAATAAATTTTAATAAGGGCTGCCCAAAAAGAAAAAAAATGCAGTTGCCATCCTACAGATACTTGCAGAAAGGATAAAATTTACTTTTAGACCTTTTGGGATAGCCCTTATTAATACTTCAGATAAAATTCCTAAGGTTATATTTTCAATCCTTTGGACCGGGTTTCCTCCTTGGCATACAGCCCCGGATGCCCAGTTATGGTGTGATTGGCGATAATACTTTCCGATGGATTGCGTATTTGCGGTGATGTATCTTCGGGATATTGCCTGATACCGTTTCGCACACCTTTCGCTTCCGGTTTGACCTGTTGCCCTTCATGCTCCTTTTCGGTGATTTCGGGTGTAGGCGGCGCAAGTTCCAGCTGTATCTTGCGGTCAAGGGCGGCAAGTTCGGACTTCAACTGTTTCAGTTCTTCCTCCTTCTTCCACACCTTGCCTGCTATCTCCTGCAACTGCGGTATCTCACGTTCCAAGACCTCATTCTTCGCTTTATACTGGTCGATGATGGAGGGGATTCTCTCAATCGCGTTGAGGAAGTTGCGGGCGGCGGCCAACGGGTCAGCCAGCGCCAGATGCCCGTTGTTGTAGGTGTACTTGTAGTTCCCCTCGACCACGAAGCGGTTGTCGGTAAACTCCAATCCCTCTTTGAGTATCCTTTCGCTGACCACCTTTATCGGGAAACCGTAAAACTCTCCAACCTGCGTGTACAACCCTCCGGTCGTGGCATTCTTGGCTATCTCCTGCAAACGCTTTCCGATGACTTTCTCATCGGCGGAATCCACTCCGTCCACCTTTATTATATTAAGGTGATTGCCCTCCTTGTCGGTCTGCACCACAGAGAGGAAGCGGTTCCAGTCCTCCGTCATGGCATCTATGAAAGCTGTGTTGTTGCCCAGCTCGCGGGTCTTCGATTCCAGCTTGAACTCCGAATCACGCTTGCCCTTGTTGAACGACTTGCGTTCCCCTTCGAGCGAGGCGATACGTTTTTCCAGTTTCGCCTTGTCCAGCAGGTCGGTGTTGCCGGATAGCAACGCCATATATTCCGAGAAGTTCATGCCCGATTTCTCGTCCATTGCCCCCTCGTCGATGGTACGCGCTTCCATAGCACCGCTTTTGAGCTGGCTTATGAAAGTCTGCTTGCAGTGCAGGAGGTTGAACTTGTAGCTGTCCAGTGACTTCTCCACCGCGTAGATGATTACATCCACGTTGTTCCCGGCGAAATGTTTGGCAATCTCATTACCTGCCCTAACTCCGCGTCCGTCACGCTGTTGCAAGTCGGACGGTCGCCACGGCGTATCGAGATGATGGATAGCCACACACCGTTTCTGGGCGTTCACACCCGTTCCGAGCATAGAGGTAGAGCCGAACAGCACACGCACCGTCCCGGCGTTCATGGCGTCTATCACCGCCTTCCGCGCCTTGTCGGTCTTGCACTCCTGAATGAAGCGCACCTCGCTTGGCGGTATACCGTAGTCCTCCGTCAGTTTGCGCTTGATTTCCGAATAGACGTTCCACCCGTCGCCCGGCTGGTATGTCCCCAAATCAGAGAAAACGAACTGCGTGCCTTTCTGGGCGTCGTATTTTTGATAATACTCCGCGATCATCTTGGCACAGTGACTCGCTTTGTTGTCGGGATGATCTTCGTAATTCGGGTCTATCATGCGCATGTCGAGTGCCATTTTCCGGGCATAGTCCGTGGCGATGAGCATCTTCGCCTTTTCTTCCGTTTCCGAAAGCGGCAGCCTGCCCAACAAGGTGGCATCGCCCGTCTTGGCGAACTGCATCAGTTTCTGTATGAAGTCCTCCTGTTCCGGCGTGGGCGGTATATGGTGCAGTATCTCGTTCTTGGCAGGACGGTCAACGCCCACATCCTCCGCCGTGCGGTAGTCCGTGATTTCATTATAGAAGGCGGCAAGCTCCGGCACTTTGATGAAGTAGCGGAAACGCTCCTTCTGGACCACATTGTTCGTCACGTTAAATTCAAAATCCGTCGTCTTCTTGGCAAATATCGCCGCCCAAGCGTCGAAACACCTTATGTCCTGCCGTTCCAGCTCCTTCGGGCGCAGGTACTTGAACAGCAGGTACAATTCAGTCAGTGAGTTGCTGATAGTCGTGCCGGAGAGGAAGGTCGCACCCAAGTCTTTTCCTGTGCGCTCCTGTATGGTGCGTATGGCAAAGAGCATGTTAAGTGCCTTCTGGCTTCCCTCGCTGTTTCCCAATCCCGCCACACGGTCGTGGCGCGTGTTGAAAGTCAGATTCTTGAACTGGTGGCTCTCATCTATGAAGATGTGGTCGATGCCCATCTGCTTGAAATCCACCACGTCGTCCGTGCGTGACTTTATGGCGTGTTCCACCTTCTCCAGCTTCGCTTCAAGGTTGTGCTTGCGCTTCTCCAATCCTTTCAGCATCGCCCGCGACACGTTCTTTCCCTGCTGCCGTAGCACTTCGAGGTTTTCCTCCACCGTGTCAAGCTCTGCTTGCAGGATGCGCTGCTGCAATTCCGGCGACTGCGGTATCTTGCCGAACTGGTCGTGCGACATGATGACGCAATCGTAGTCGTTGTTCTTTATATTATTGAAGAAGCGCACACGGTTGGCGGTCGAAAAGTCCTTCTCCGAAGCGTACAGAATACGTGCGTTGGGATATGCCGCCTGATAGGTGGCTGCAATCTCCGCAACGTTGGCTTTCAGCCCGATAATCATCGGCTTGTGTGCCAAATTCAGACGCTTCATCTCATGCGCGGCGATGCACATTATCAGCGTCTTACCGGTTCCCACCTCGTGGTCGCAAATTCCGCCGCCGTTCTGTTTCAACATCCAGACGCAATCCATCTGTGAGGGATAGACGCTCTTGATACCCCGGCTTGCCAGCCCTTTCAGGTTGAGGTCGGGAAAGGTCTGATGGGAGCCGTCGTAGCGCGGGCGCACGAAACAGTTGAACTTGCGGTTATACATCGTCACAAGCCGCTCCTTGAACTGCGGCGACTGCTCTTCGAGCCATTCGGAGAAGCCGTTTCGTATCTCGTCAATCTTGGCGTTGGCGAGTTGTATTCCCTCGCTGTCGCGCATCTTGATGTCGTTGCCATGCTCGTCCTTGCCGATGGACTTCATCATGTCAGGGCAGGTGTTGTGCAGGGCGTGTTTTAGGAGGTGCATACCGTCATAGTTCCGGTAATACCCCTTCACCAGAAACTCGTCCGTGATTTTCATGGTGCGGTAGCCGCACACCACCGAAAACTCGTCCATGCTTGCGGAATAGGCGATTTTCACCTCCGTGTCGAACAGCCGGCTCATGTAGGCGGCATAGACACCCGTCGGAATCCAGCGTTCCCCGAAATTGAAGTCCAGATCCTCGAAGGCGATGCGCTGCGGCTCGGCATCTTTCAGAGCCTCCAACGCCTGCTTCACCTCCGGCATACGCTCATTTTCGGGATTGTCACCCATCCATGCCTCTATGCGTTCCGCTTTCTCTATGACATTTCCGGCGATGAAACGGTCTTTGATTTCGTAACCGGTCACGAGCGGATTGTAGTAGATGCGCCCTTGCAGGGCAGTGAGCAAATCCTCCGCCGTGCTGTCGGTTATCTCCCGCATATAGTCGAGATTGACCGTACCATATTTGTTGAGCGACGCAGACAGGGCTTCTTCGGGAGAGCCTACGTTGGCATGGCTCTCCACCGCGAAGGAAACAGGATGCTCGAAGATGTCCGCCTTGACGAACTTTCCGTTTTCCATCCGTTCCAGCGAAAGGATGTCGCGCCCGCCCGCATCCATCATCACTAACTTCACGTTCTGCTTGGCGTTGAGGTTGCCGTAGCGCATGACAAACTCATCGTAACAGGTATTCAGATGCTCTCGCCACGGAACATTTGCCTCGCGCCGGAGCGATTCATAACGGTACAGACGCTCGTAGGCGTCACGCAGCGACACATACAACAACGCCTTTTCCTTCTGGTATCCTTTCAGGTCGAGCGGCTGGAATGTCGCCCCGTATGGCGTGATGTCTTTCAGGTAGCCGATGTTATGACGCCCCCGGTCAGCCACCAGCGACCCTTCGCGCAGGTGCATCTCCGGCGTGCGGTGGTAGGCACGCGGAGAAAGGTCCACGACTTCCTCCTTCGGCTTTTCCGCTTCGATGTCGGGGAAAAGGAAAGTCCCCACCGCTTCCGATGGGGTATCTGTAACGGCAGGTGCGGCGACTGCCTCCGGCTGTGTTTCCTCCTGTCGTGGCTGCTCACGGGAAGTTTCCGGCACGGCTTTCACTTCCGTCTTTTCCGCCACTTGTTTCTCGTTATGCTGCCTTGCCAGTTCCCGAAGTTCTTTCCTACGCTCCGGCGTCAAACCCATCATCATTTCATAGAAACCGTTGATGGGAGGATTGGTATCCCAGTCCAGTGTGGCATAGATGTCGTCCGGGTCGGCAGGCTTGGCGGTGTTCTCCGCTTTCACCTCCTTATTCTCCATTGCGGGTTTTGCAGTTGGAGCTGTCGGTGTAACCGTGACTTTCGGTTTGGGCGGAGTGGACTTTGCCGTAACTGCCTTTTTCACCGTCTTTTTCTTTTTGGAGGTTTTCGGTTGGCTGACCTCTTCCGTCATCCCCCAGAGGTCAAGCAGGGTGAGCTGCACGCCTGCGGAATATTGCGGGCGCGGTTCTATCTCCGGCTTTTCATCTGCGGGTTGCGGCTTTTCTGTCGGAGTTTCCACCGTCTGCGCCGAGGATACTGTTTCCAATTTTATGGCAGGACGCTCTACTTTATTTTGAACGGCAACTTTTTCTTCCGTTCCTGCCTGCCGGATTGAACCCGAATACAAGCGCATGGCAAGCCTGTAATGGAAATCCTCGTCGAGCATACGGCGCAAATCCCCGGCGATGCCTGCTGCCTTGCCCTCGTGCAGATAAACCATAGCGGGCTTCCCGTAGGGGTCTGTGTCAAGTTTCGCCATCGTATGCACGATGCGTTCCGGGTGGTGGATGAAATAGGCGTTGTCGGTCAGGGCGGTTTTCGTGTCCGTCTGTATCACGGTCATCAGCCGCTCGTCCTGCGACATTTCCTTCTTGCTGAGGTTCTTTTGCAGGACAATCAGGTCACTGCCCACCTCCGTGCCCGCGTTGTCCGTGAACAGGTTGTTGGGCAGGCGTATCGCGGATACCAGATTGGCCTGACTGAACAGCTCGTTACGCACGGAGGTCTTGGTGCTATTCAATACCCCTTGCGAGGTGATGAACGCCACGATACCGCCGTCACGCACGGCATCCAGTCCTTTGAGAAAGAAATAGTTGTGGATGGTTTTCTGGGCGGAGCGTCTGCCGAAAGAGTCGCTCCGCTGAAACTCCGCGTCGAACACGGCAATGTCACCGAACGGAATGTTGGACACCGCCAAGTCGAAATAATTGTTGAACGGTCTTTCGATTTTCTCAAAACCGCAGGTGCGCATTTTCTGGTCGGGATAGAGATGCCTCAAGATTGTACCCGTGAGCAGATCCTTCTCGAAAGCCATCACATCCGCATTGGGGCTGTGCCGCAGCATGGAATCCACGAACACGCCGACACCTGCCGACGGTTCGAGCATACGGGCGGGGCGGACGCTGTAATCTGCCAGCACGTCCGCGATGGTGTCGGTTATCTCTTTGGGGGTGTAGAAAGCGGTCAGCACGGACGCTTTCAGCGAATCCACAAACCGCTTGTACTCTGTTTCGTCCTTGCTGTTCTCACGGATAAGCCTGTGCAGCTCCACCGTCGGGGCGAACAGTTCGAGGTCGGATTTCGCCCACCGGACGGCATCCGTCAGTTCCTTTGCAGGGTTGAGGATACATTTCAGACCGCCGAAACCGCAGTACCTTTGAAGTATGGCACGCTCTTCGGTTGTCGCTGTCCTATTTTCCCTGTCAAGGATGAATGCCGTCCGTATCGCCTCGATGTTGTCCCGCAGTTTCTGTTTGCGGTTAAACGCCATATTCGTCTAAGTAAAGGACGGTTGCTCCCGTCAGCTCCGTGTAGAGCAGGTCGTAATCGGAAGACAGGGCGAAATTGTCATCCGAGAGGTCATAGACGGAGAACACGTTGCCGACAAGCGGCAGCAGTTTCAGGACAAAGGCTTCACGCTTCTCTTCCGGCACTTCATCGGCAAACTCGTTTTCCACGACTTCGCGGAGGATGGCGTAACGGGAATAATGCAGCCCGCGCAGCAGCGTGTCCATCGCCAGTTCCTGCGCACCATCGGCGGGATAGCCTTCAAGCCGTGCCCTCTCATACGTTTCGGCGGCACGGTCGGCCCGTTCCCGTATGAAAGCGGTGTCGTCAGCCTGTTCAAACTTGTTCGTGCGGAGATAGTCCAGCAGGTACAGACCGTAATAGGAAAAGTCGGTCTGACCCTCGTTTTTCTTCTTGTTGTTCATTACTTTGGATTTAGCGGATTGATAATTAACGGGATAATCGGTTGGAAAAAGGAAGAAAAAGGCACTCGGTATCCCTCCGAGTGCCACCACTAAATCCAAAGTATGAGTGTAATCCGGTATCGAAGAACAATTCATTACTCTGAACAAGTGGCAAAGTTAATACTATTTCTTCCGTCCTGAAAATTTCTTGTCCTTTTTAGCCTCCGGGAACACAAAAGTCGTGTTATATTCCCCGTCAAAGGCGACAACAGCATCGAAACTCTTGCCCTGTTTGCTCTTGAACCCTTTGAGCAGCTTGGTATGCCCTTCGGTGAGCAGGTCTTTGATTTCATCGTCGGACAGGGTGCGTCCCGCTTTCAGCCGGAACACGGGCAGTCCGCACTCCGTGTTGTCGCAGCGTACCACCTTGCCGTAGAACCGCATCCTGCCCGTGCCACACTTGGGACACGCGCAGCCGGAGTCACGGCTGCCGAAGAGCTTGTCGCACGAGATCAGTTCGGAGGTTATCTCACGTGTGTACGCCTCTATCTCCTTGCGGAAGGTGTCGTCGGACAGTTCCCCGCGCTCGATACGCGCCAGCTCCTTTTCCCATTCGCCCGTCATGGCAACATCGGCGATGCGCATCGTCTTGACGACGGAATTGAGGGCAAGTCCTTTTTCGGTGGGAACAAGCGACTTCTTGCAGCGTTCCATGTAACCGCGCTTGAAAAGCGTTTCGATGATGGAGGCGCGTGTGGCGGGAGTACCGATGCCACAGTCCTTCATCGCCTGCCGCAGTGCGTCGTCCTCAATTTCCTTGCCCGCCGTTTCCATTGCCGAGAGCAGGGTGGCTTCGGTATGCAGCGGCTTGGGTTTGGTCTTTCCTTCGGTAATGGACGAGCCTTTCGGTGTCAGCGTGTCGCCTTCCTGCCAGCCGGGGATGGTAATTTCCTCTTTTTCCTCGCCATAGACGGCACGCCATCCGGTTTGCTTCACGACGCTGCCTTTTACGGTAAACTCCACTCCGGCACATTCCGCCGTGACAGTGGTCACATCCTTGACGCATTTCTCAGAGAATGCCTCGACCATGCGCCCGGCAATCATCTGATAGATGGTATTGTCCTCTTTGGAGAGGAAGAGCGGTTTCTCACCCGTGACGAGCAGGGCATGGTGGTCTGTCACCTTGCCGTCGTCCACGCTGCGGCGTGTCGGGGCGGCTTTTGCCCGCACCTTGTCTTTCCATTCGGGCTGTGTGCCGATGAAAGCGAGCAGTTTGGGAATTTCGGCAAACACGTCTTCGGGGATGTAGCGGCTTCCCGTTCTCGGATAGGTTATCAACTTCTTTTCGTAGAGTTTCTGCGCGATTTCAAGCGTCTGTTCCGCCGTGAAGCCGTGCTTGGCGTTGGCTTCTTTCTGGAGCGTGGTCAGGTCGTAGAGCAAGGGAGTTTCCTCCGTCTTCTCCTTGCGCTCGGCTTTCGTGACAGTGGCGCAACCTGCCGCCTTTACCTTATTATATAGTTCCATCGCCGGTTCTTTCTCTTTCCATTTCTCGGAGGATGAGAATTTCACGACTTCGCCGTCGCAACCGTCCGTTGCGATATGGAGCTGCCAGAATGCTTCGGACGTAAAGCGGCGGTTCTCCCAGTAGCGTTCACATACCATAGCCAACGTTGGTGTCTGCACCCGCCCCACGGAATACGTGCCGTGTCCGGCGGCGATGGATAACGCCTGTGTGCCGTTGATGCCCACGAGCCAGTCGGATTCGCTCCGCGCTTTGGCGGCGAGGTAGAGGTTGTCGTATTTGCTGCCGTCTTCGAGTTTCCGCAGTCCCTCGCGGATAGCTTTGTCGGTGAGAGAGCTGATCCACAGGCGCACGAAAGGAGTGGTGCAACCCGTATAGTGGTAGAGGTAGCGGAAGATAAGCTCTCCCTCGCGTCCGGCATCGGTCGCCACGATGATATGTTCGCTTGTGTCGAACAGTCTTTTGATGACTTTTATCTGCGACACCACGCCGCTGTCGGGCTTGTAACCTTTCTCCGTCCTGACCTGACGGGGGACGAGCGTGAATGTGTCGGGAATAATCGGGAGGTTGTCACGGACAAATCCGCGCACGCCGTAGCCGTCGGGCATGGCAAGCTGAACGAGGTGTCCGAATGCCCATGTCACGGCATAACCGCCTCCCTCGAAATATCCTTCCTCTCTCTTTGTCGCGCCCACGATGCGGGCGATTTCACGTGCCACGGAGGGCTTTTCTGCAATGATTGTCTTCATGTCTTCTTCTTTTTTGTTGATACTTTGGATTTTATTTTGGATTCAGTGGCGGACACGGGATTACATTTTCATGCCCTTGCCCGTTTTCTTCTGCGGCTTCTCCTGCTGCTGTTGCTGGCGGGCGTCCTTCGGGTTGGTCTGACCTTTCTGCAACGGCTCTCTCAGATTCTTTGTAGCCTCGTTGGTCTTGCCATCGTTGTTCACCGCCACCTGCGTGCGGCTCTCGTTGGACGGAGCAACCTGCTGTGCATTGTCAGGGTTCGTGTCGTAGCGGTACGGGCGTCCCTTCTCCGGGTTGAACTTGATATACATCGTGGCATGGAAGCCCTGCTTGTCGGTCACGTTCTCCAGCTTCACGGCTTTACCCGCCACATAGTCGGCTTTCTGCTGGTCGGTGAAGCTCACGCCGCTCCATTTGCTGATGGGGCGGATGCTGCCGTCCTCGTTCGTCCACGTGTTGCGGCGTTGCTCCTTCTTGGTCTGTGCGGCATTTTCCCCGCCCTGCGCCTGACTTTTCGATGTGTCGCCTTTGGTTTCCTGTGTCTGTGCGGTACGGGGCGACTTGCCGGTTCCCGGCACGAACTCCACGCCGCGCTGCTCCACGTTCACTTGCAGGGTGGTGACGAACTTTCTGCCGTCGTTGCGCTCGATGAGCTTGTCGCGTACGGGCAGTCCGGCGCGGAGCATGTCCCGCTCCTGCGTGGTGATTTCCGTCTTGCCGATGCGCTCCGGGATGCGCACCCTGCTTGCCGGAATGTCCGTGATTTCATTCGTCTTGCGGTCGATGCTGATGTAGGAGGGGATGATCTCGCCCGTTTCCCTGTCCACAATGTCCACGACCCTACCGAGATTGCCCGTTTCGCGGAGGTTCTTCCGGTCATTGTCGGAGAATTTGTGTTCCTTGTACTCATCCAGCTTCTGCTCCTTGCGGATGAAGTGCGGCACGAGGCTGATGTTTCCCTCACCGTCCTTCTTGAAGGAGAGGCGGGCGTCCAGCTCGAATGATTCGCCGCCGAAGGTCGGTTTGACCTTTACCAAGTCGGACTTGCCATAGTTGAGCATCTTCGTAAGGTCGCCGGACTTTTCAAGGTTGTCCCGCTTTACGCCCCATCTGTCCTCCAGCTCCTGCCAGTTGATTTTACTCTCGTCGATGGGCTGGTAGCCACGTTTGCCCTGCATCTGTTCGGATTTGTCCTGTTGCTGTTCTTTCCGTTGTTCCATGTTCTCCTGTTTTTGAGGTTCTTGTTTCTCTGTCTGTTGTGCTGCCATCTCTTCCTGCACCTTCTTCTCATAGTCGGAGGTGTCCACCTTGTGAGGGGCGAGCAGCTCCTTGTTCGCTTCGGGGTCTTTCAGCAGTTGCTTCATCACCTCTAAGAGATTTTCAGCTTGGTCTGCCGCAATGCGGTAGAAACCGAAGCGGCTGGGTTCCTTGCACTGCCGGAAGAAGTTCTTGAAGAAGTTGTCCAGCACGTCGCCATGTCGGTCGAATTGCAGGAAACTCTGCGCGTTCTCCGCTTTTGCGGGGGTGCGCTTGGGTGTGCCGTCCGCGTTCAGCCCGGCTACCACGCTGATCTCGCCTGTCTTCTCGTCACGGACTACCAGCACGTCCTTTTCGTCTTTTTTCTTTGCCATCTGAAAAATGTTTTAATGGGTTATTTATGAAAGAAATTATGGATACGAGCCTTGTAGAAGGCTATATCTTCCTTTTTGAAGTCCTTGATATGGTTGGAAAGGAATGTCAGCACGTCCTCCTCGCTGTAATAGGTCTTCTTGCCCAGCGTCTTGTAGGGCAATGCGCCTACGCTGCGGTAGCGTTGGAGGGTGCGTTTGCTTATCTGGAGCAACATGCACAAATCCTGATTGTCGAAAAGGCGGATGCTTTCCGTGATAGTGGGCTGTTTCCCCTCAGCCTTCATCGCCAGCAGCAGTTCGTCCTGACGGTCGAGCCGTTCCATCAGCTTCTGCATCCAGCCCTCGAAGTTGTTTCGTGTGAGCAGTTCCATGACCTATGTCCTCCTTCCTTTTGGTTTGCCGCCCGTGCGCAGCGTGTGGTTGCGTTTCAATTCCTGCGGTGTCGCCGCGTCCTCGTTGACGGCACACGCTTCAAGCAGGCGGTCTATTTCCGACTGCCGGTAGCGGCATTTACCGCGAAGCACGACATAACCGATGCGTTGCTCGCTGCGCATACGCTGGAGGGTGCGGGTACTCACGTTAAGCAGGTGCGCCGCCTCGCGTGTGGTGAGCAACCTGTCGGGCGATGCCGCTTTCTTGTCGCCGGAGGCGGCACGGACGTGTGCCGCAATCTCCGCTATCTGTTCCGTCAATGACCGGAAGGCAGAACTTTCCATCGTTATCACTTTCATATTCAGTCCTTTATTTTTGTTTATTTTCATGAACATAGGCTGCGCCTCGGCATACCGTTCAAGCAAGTTTGACGCTCTACACTCGGCTTGCTCTATGTTTCTGCGACAAAATTCGGCAATAAACAAAAGGGGCTTTAACAACTCACTACGTGACTCACGTAAGATTTTTACGGAAGATGGCTCCGTAACCCGGTCAAACGGTGCAACAGGCAGCCTTTCAGCGGAAAACGGTACGTGTTAAGGGCTGCATCGTTACCTTTGCGGGCAAACCGATAATTGCATGAATATGGAAATAGTATCTATCGAGAAAAAGACTTTCGAGATGATGGTGGCGGCATTCGGCGCACTCTCGGAGAAGGTCGCCGCCCTAAGGCGCAAAAGCGACACGGGGCGCATGGAAAGATGGCTCACGGGCGAGGAGGTCTGCGGGCAGTTGAGAATAAGCCCGCGCACGTTGCAGACGCTGCGCGACAGGCGGCTTATCGGCTACTCGCAGATAAACCGCAGGTTCTATTACAAGCCGGAGGAGGTTAAGAGGTTGATACCGCTTATCGGCACGCTCTATTCGCACGGCAGATGATTTGATTTATTCACCCACTGAATCCGAAGTTATGATGAACGAGACCAACGATGTTTTTACGATGGAAGACGAGCCGATAGCCTCTGTGATGCAGGATATGCGCAAAGGCTCGAAATGGCTGTCTGTATTTCTGGAAAGTTACCGCCCTCCGCTGGACGGGGAACGTTACCTGACTGACGGTGAGGTGGCGGAACTGCTCCGTGTCAGCCGACGCACCTTGCAGGAATACCGCAACAACCGCGTGTTGTCCTTCATACTTTTGGGAGGGAAGGTGCTTTACCCGGAAACGGGGCTGCGCGAGGTGCTGGAAGCGAACTACCGCAAGCCGCTGGAGTGAGGCGGCCAACATGAAAAAGGAAACGGGCGACATTTTGTGGTGCTGCCCGTTTACTTTTTATATACTTGGGTGTTTTAATGACCTTAAAACCAGTTTTTTGATTGATCCAACCAATTTCTATCGTTAGAAATTCATATAGTTAATAAAAAGTTGTAACTTTGCATTTAACGCAATCTAAAAATTAATTGTAATGGCAATTTTAAACAACATTAAAAATGTACTATCAGAAAAAGGAGTTATGAGCAAATGGTTGGCAAAACAATTACAGAAAGATCCTGCAACAGTATCTAAATGGTGTAATAATCATTCTCAACCTGATTTGTACACATTTGTTCGTATTGCAAATTTGCTTGATGTTGATGTTCATGAACTTATTTGTCATACAAAAAAATAGTATCTAAAGGAATATAGATGTTTCACCATTTTTAAGCATGTAAATAAAGTGTATGAGCAATAAAATTTGGAATTTTGATATATTAGTTGATGATTGTTTTGTTAATTTTAATACAAAAAAGCAAGAAATAAATCCAGATCATAATGACAGGTTATTATCAGTTGCTAATGGCTTTGAAGATGGCAGTTGGAGATATCGTCAATTCAAAGAATTTGTTTTCAGTAATATTGCAGAAACAGCTTTGTCTGCACAAGAACGAGAGAAATTAATAGATAATGATTACGGTAGGCTTATTGAGGCTGCCAAACATTTACGACTTGTTGACAAAGAGCAGAATGGAAAGGGAAGTGAAATAGCGGAAATTATTCTATATGGCATAATGAAGAACCATTATAAAGCCTTATCTGCAATACCTAAAATTTTTTATAAACAGAATGATAATGATAATGCAAAGGGCTCTGATTCTGTACACATTGTAATTGACCCAAATGGAGGCTTTCAACTTTGGTTAGGAGAAGCTAAATTTTATAATTCTCTTGAGGATGCGCGATTATACGAACCAATAAATTCTGTTGAACAAATGTTGCGCAAACCTATTATGAAAAAGGAATGCGGAATAATGACCAATCTCAATGAACTTGATAAACAAATTGAAAACCAAACATTACTTAAAAAGATAAAAGAATGTTTCGATGAGAATACTTCCATTGACGAAATAAAACCCAAACTACATATACCTATTCTTTTATTACATGAATGCCAGATAACAGCAAGTACTACTGAAATGAGTGATGAGTATAAAAATAGTATTATTTCTTTTCATAGAGATCGTGCTCATTCGTTTTTTAAGAAGCAGATCAACAAGCTTAGTTCTGTTCATAAGTATTCGGAAATAAACTTTCATTTGATTCTTTTTCCTGTTCCTGATAAAACAAAAATAGTAAACTGGTTTATTTCACAAGCAAAAAATCTCAAAAATGATGCAGACGAATGATATATATAATACATGTTTAGATATAAGTAATGTTCTAAATGCTGGTGATATAAGTAATGCAAGATCCAAAGTAATTACATTACTTCATGAGATTAATGGTACTAACAATAATTCATATATGGAATTAGTCAACCATCTTATTCGTGAAGTGGGGCTTTTACCGTATATTGATACATATACTGCATCTTGGGAAGATCGGTTTGTATGTGAAGTTTTTAAAGTTAATATTGGAGAAAGAAAACCTTGTGTCTTACATACTGCTCAATCACAGGTATTAAAGAAGTTATTAGAAGGGAAAAGCGTTGCGGTGAGTGCTCCTACAAGTTTTGGTAAAAGTTTTGTTATTGATGCATTTATTGCGATTAAACAACCAATTAATGTTGTAATATTAGTACCTACGGTTGCTCTTGCAGATGAAACAAGAAGACGAATTTGCCGAAAATTCTCTCATCAATATAAAATAATTACAACAACAGATGTAGAACTTGCGGAGAAAAACATATTGGTATTTCCGCAAGAAAGAGCTTTTGCCTATATAGATAAACTTCCTTCAATTGATATTCTAATCGTTGATGAGTTTTATAAGGCAAGTACAAATTTTGATCTTGAAAGAAGCTCCACTTTACTCAGTTCAATGGTAGAACTCGGAAAGAAAGCTAAACAAAGATATTATCTTGCCCCAAATATCCATGAAATAGAAGAAAATGTATTCACTGAAGGGATGACATTTCTGCGTATGGATTTTAAGACCGTTGTAACGCATGCATGGCGGTTATATAAAAGCAGACCAAAGAATGAAGATAAACAGAGTTTTAAGACACGTAAACTTATTGAATTAATAAATACAGGTATAGGTAAAGCTTTGATATATACCGGCACATATAAGGGAATTGAAGAAGTAACAACAATTCTTAACAGAAATTTATATAATAAAGACTCTGAACTGCTTGCTAATTTTTCTGATTGGCTGGAATGCAATTATGGAGAAAAGTATATTCTTAAAGATTTAGTCAAACATGGTATTGGTATTCATAATGGTCAGCTACATCGTTCTCTTAGTCAAATTCAAATAAAACTATTTGAAGAACAGAATGGGTTAGATTATTTGGTATCGACCTCGTCTATAATTGAAGGAGTAAATACTCAAGCAGAGAGTGTCGTTTTATGGTCAAATAAGAACGGGGCTCATAAGATTGATTATTTTACCTTTCGCAACATCATTGGACGCGCAGGCAGAATGTTTCGTTATTTTGTAGGTCGTGTCTATATGCTTGAAGAGCCACCAAGTCAAGAAAATACTAAATTGAGATTAGAGTTTCCTGATGATGTAGTAAAAAAACTTGATGGAAATGACCCCGGTATAAAATTGAATAATGAACAATATGTAAAAATTCAACGATATCAAGATGAAATGATAGAACTTCTTGGAACGGATATTTGGCATAGAATTGAAAGAATACCACAAATCAGAAGTTGTAAACCATCAATGTTAAAGATAATTGCGGAAAAATTGAAAACTGATTCCAATTGGCCAACAAATTGCGATGCTTTACAAAACAATAATACATGGGAATGGAGGGATGCTTTAGGAGATATCATAGAAATTTTGGAATATCATCGAAAAGGACATTTACGGTATTATGCATGTGCATGTAGTAATGGATGGAAAATGACTATAAAAGAGCTATATAACACAGTAAAAGATTATGGTATTACATATGAGGATATATTTACATTTGAAAGATATGTATCCTTTAATCTCTCATCTATTATTGCGGTAATTAATATTATACGTCAAGAACTTTATCCTAATTCCTCAAATATCGCCAATTTTGTATATAAAGCATCAAATGCCTTTTTACCTAAAATTGTATTTCAACTTGAAGAATACGGATTACCGAGGATGATTAGTAAAAAGATACAAAATGCAGGTCTTATAAATCTTGAAGACGATTCTAAAGAGATTACAATCGTTATACAGGAATTTAACACGATAGGAATTGAATACCTTGAACAAAAAATACCTAATCTCCATTCATTTGACAAATATATATTAAAACATTTTATGAACGGAATTCGTTGCATAACGACAAATCAAAAGAATTAAATAATAGCCATATTATTACCTCTATATTTTTTGAGATATGATATGGCTATTTAGATAAGGATCCATATAGAAATTCTTTCGTATAATTTTCATTTGATATCTTCAACAGTACGCAGTTTTTCCGTTCTGTATAAACATCACGTATGTTTGCCGCTTCTCTTGTGAGAGAACCTTTCCTACCAGCCACATGCGGAACAGGTAGGTGTTGTAGGTGTTCAGCCGAAAAGCAATCAGAATAATGATTTCAGGCGCGTACACGTCCGCGTACAGCCCGTTTTCAAGCTGCATGTAGCGGCACACCTTGTAGTCGTTCAGCACGTCAGACTTGCGGACGGCTTTGATGACGGCGTTCACTGCCGGGACGGTCGTATGGAACAGTCCGGCTATTTCGGTGGCGGTCATCCACACATCGTTACCGGTTACGCTGACCGCCTTGTCCTCTATGATGATTATGTCACGTTTCATGGCTCCTCTTTTTTAGATGGTGCAACCTGCAAATTCCTCGACGTTGTTTAACCTTGCGGCAAGGTTTTCCATATCCTGATTGAGTTTTTCTTTGGTTATCTTCGCGTAAATCTGCGTCGTCTTTATGCTCTTGTGTCCAAGCATGGAGCTGACCGTTTCGATGGGTACGCCGTTGGAAAGGAAAACTGTCGTGGCTGCCGTGTGGCGGCTTTGATGCCACGTGATATGCTTGGTGATGCCGCAACGCTTGGCGACGGCACGGATACCGGCAAGGCACGTGTTATAATGCGGAACGGGGAATATCCTGCCGTTCTCGCATAGCCCACGGTATTTGCCGATTATGCGGTTGGCGATGTCAAGCAGGCGGATGTTGGACACCACGCCCGTTTTCTTGCGGTTGATGTTTATCCACTCGTGTTCGTCGAAATAGGTACGGATATTCTCTTCCGTGAGGTTGCGCATATCCGCGAACGACAATCCGGTGAACGCACAGAACAGGTAGAGGTCGCGGTACAGTTCCTGTTTGGCGTTTTTCAGTTTCCCCTCCATCAGCAGGCGTATTTCGTCTTTGGTCAGGAAACTGCGTGTCGTTTCCTCCTTCTTGATTTCATACTCGCGGAACGGGTCGCGTGTCAGCCACTCGTTGTTGATGGCTATGAACACCATTGTCCGTAGCGGGCAGACGTACAGCCACACGGTATTGGTGCAGCAGTGCTTGTCCGTGCGCAGGAACATCTCGAAGTCGGAGATGAAAGCGGGAGTAAGCTCTTTTAGGGCGATGTCCTTCACATGGTAGCGGATGTCGAGGAACTCTTGCAGGTGCTTGTAAACGACACGGTACTTTTCCAGTGTACCTTTTGCTTTCATGCCTGCTTCCACCTGTTTCTCATAGTTCTCGTTGTGCCGACGGAACACCTGCATCAGCGTGTGGTAGCGGTGTTCCAGTCCGAGAAAGGCGTTCTTTACCTTCTCCGCCGTGACGAAGTTGTCACGCTCCATGATTTCCTGATAGTGTCTGTTGATGCGCACCCGCATCTTGTCAAGCATACGGTTCGTTTCGAGTGCCGCCGCGCTTCTGCCCGTGACACGTCCCCCTTTGGTGTCCCACAGCTTCGGATCGACACTCAACTTGCAACTGAACTGCGTCTGGCTGCCGTCCACCGTGATGCGTCCCATGACGGGAACCGTCCCGTCCTTTTTCACTACCTGACGCTTGAGGTAGTAGATTACTGAAAATGTACTCTTCATCGTTCTTAATTTTTGGATTTCAAAATTAGTTGGTGAAGAGTCCGGTGTCGGTACGCAAAACGGGGAGGAACGGCGCAATCTTTTTTCCGTAACCGTATTTGTTACGTGAGTTGTGGGTAACTCACTATAACATAGTGTCTTGTTTCGCCATTCGTACCCGTTTGTCGCATTTTCGGACATGGTTACGAACAAGTAACGTTGCGGCGTCAAGATTTGGCTTCGGCAAGGATTGTAATGGCTTCACGAATTATCGCCACTTTAACTAAAACCCTTGTAACTCAATTCTATCACTATATCTTTCCGCATTTCACTTTTTTGTAGTAACTTTGCATTTGCAAATAACCATGCTATATGGTAACATTCCAGCTCGTATGATGAGAAAAAACAAAGAAATTTTTTCAAAATTTGGTATGCCACAAGGAGGGTACATAAATGCTGAATTTTCTTTACAAAGTGCCTCTCATAACTCGCGTGTAAACAACCAACGGCAAAGTTGGTCGCAAATACGCAAGTTATGAGTGATGTTTATAATCTGTTGTTATTGAATATGTTACGACATTTTTGCATCTTTTTATTCTCTTCTTTACCCTTTCTTGGCGGCTGAAGCATTGAGATAAGCTTACTATTTGCATGCTTTAATGCTGCTGAAGCATGTGAATAACACCTCTATTGTATGTTTCCAAGACCGTTCAGTCTATGTTTCAACTTGAAAAGACCTCTTTTTTGGTAAAATCAGCCCATTTTTGTCCATCGTCTGCCTATTGATTTTTTCTATTTTGAAGATTTCAGATGGCCGATTTTTGGTAAATTAATAGGACAATAATATAGCAGTTGCTTTAATCCAAGAAGATAAAGTACACTGAATGGTAGCCAATGATACCTATTGCAGAAATACTCTCGACACTTTCGTTGTTAATAAATATTAATTAAAATAGAAATACGAAAGAGTATGAAGCACTTTAAATAAAAAGTATTACCTTTGCATCCGCAAAACAGAATTGACTTCCGGTTCATTGGTGCGTTAGTTCAGTTGGTTAGAATGCCTGCCTGTCACGCAGGAGGTCACGAGTTCGAGTCTCGTACGCACCGCCAACAAACCGTTCAATTCGTCTATCGCTTTGGTGCGTTAGTTCAGTTGGTTAGAATGCCTGCCTGTCACGCAGGAGGTCACGAGTTCGAGTCTCGTACGCACCGCTTCAACACTCTAATTCAATACAGAGTTGTTGTCTAAAGAATAAAAAAAAGATGTGCCTTACTTTTGGGTACATCTTTTTTAATTCTACATTCCATACATCCTTGCTAAACAGAAAAGACCATATCCAACCGAGTAACTGATTTGGATATGGCCTTTGATTATAGTGATGATGTCATTCAACACCCTTTGTAAGAGATGTTTCTCTTATTACATCATCCTACCTAAAAACATTTACATTCTACTTGATAAAAACTTTTTTAGTTGTTCCGTCTGCAAACTTGATGATATTGAAACCTTTGGTTGGTACTTGAAGCTTCATACCATAGAGATTGTAGATACCGACAATATGAGTTGGCGTTGTATTCTTGATTTCTTTCAAACCTGTTGGAACAGGAAGACCAAATTTAGATATGGCAAGTATCGTAGCACATTGTCCACTGGAGAAAACACGGAAAGTAAGACCTTTGACTTTTTTGTTCTTGTCTATTCCATCATATTCGTATTCAAATACTCGGAAATCATTTCTGAAATCAAACTCATCAAGCTCTGCTTCTCCGTACTCATAATCCTTTGCCATAATACGTCCTAAACCACCAACAGCAGTCATGTTGTTATCATATCCATACCAATCCACGGCATTCATATTATATTCATCGCCAGTAGTTCCATCTTCATAAATCGGTGCAACCATGATGTCGTTATTCCCTCCACCAGTACTGGTATACAGCACATAGATACGTTCTGCCTCCTCAGGCTGATTGAATAAGATGGTCTTCTTCTTATATAACTCATCGATAACCAATGCATTATTCTGATCAAAAGGAGCGAGTTTGAAAACATTACCGTTCTTTGTTGTAATCATGCGGTTGGCACCAACCAAGTGCCCACCCTCATCACGTTCTATATCAGTGGTATAGAAGGTCCAGCCGTTAGCATCTACTGTTTTGGTGACGTGCTTATCAGCGGGCAGCGCTTCTACAATGACGTCTCCATTCCAGCCATCTTTTACTTCTACAGGGATGCAAGTAGCCACAGCTTCTTTGTTTTGCTCGAAGGCTTCCACTTCAGACAAAGAAGGATAGAACAACGGATTGAGCGTACAAACAATAGCCAGCTCTCTGGCTGTTACATATTCAGGTAACATGTATTCTAATTCAGATACCTTTCCGATATTCTCGAAAGTGTGGATAGTTGTCCATCCTCTGCTGCCATCGTCACTTACACGTATTTCTATCTTGTTGTTTACACAACCTTCTATATCATTATCATCTTTCCCCTGATTGTTGTTCGGTATGTGTATTTTAATCTTAGATATATTCCATGCCATGTCATTAGAGAACACAGCCCAGAAGTCACGTTCATGTTTGGAAGGATTCTCAACCATGCCGCAAGCCTCGTTCAAGAGGTCACCATCCGTCAAGACGGTAGTTGTATATTTCTTAACAGGAGCATTGTACACATAGCCATCAGGATATTGCAACAAGTTAGCAGACAATCCAGCTAAAGCGTTGACAGCCTTAGGATCATCAATGATAACCTTCACAGTCTTTTCCTTATATGAAGAGCCATTGTGTACCATGAACTTCAAGGATGACACACCCATATTTTTACCAGTAGTGACAGGCACTGTAAAAGTATGCGCATTCTTGTCCTCTACAGGTTCACCTAACACCAAGTCAGTACTTGAAGATTCTACTTTACAATAGAATTGGTCTTGGCGCTCCTCTCCATTCATGTCATAAGTTAATACTACCTGATGAGTACCAGAAACGTTCATTCTCACCTCGTCATCTGCACTAAGCTTAAGGTTAGAGTTGCTTACACCATACACCTCGAACTCCCATATACGCAATGTCATACCGTAGTCCGAATATGGATTCAATTTTACATACCTTGCAGTGGTAGGCATAATATAATCTTCCTTAATATTGTCACGCTCGCGTCCTTGTTCGTCTACAAGCAGTTTCCAGTTGATGCCATCTTCACTCAAATAAATTCGATAATTGCCAAAGTTCTCATTGCTTTCTGGTCCTGACTTACAGTCAAATATCTTGAAGCCATATATACGATAATCTCCCTGCAAGTCGATGACACATTCGTGCGTAGAGTTTATGTTACACCATTTGTTGTGAATGTCACGAGGATTGGTATCACCATCAATAATATTGCGAGGCGACTCGGCTTCACCCGTTGCTCCACTATACGACTTGATAGTTTTGTGAAGAGCCACATTATTTACTTCCTGTATTTCATGCTCTTCCAATACATCGAATGCACACACCTCAGTACTTGATGTACCTGCGTCATTGGTAGCCTCCAACTTCACATTCTGTTTACCCACAGCCTTGGCTATAACAGTAATAGTGTTGTCGGTCAGTTTGCTACCCGCTTTCAGCTCAAGCGTCTCAGGCAACGTCCATTTCCAACCAGTAGGTTTGCCTGTACCCTTTGCTCTCAAAGTCACTTCTTCACCAACCTTCACAAAACTCTTACTTGGAGAGATGGTGACTACTGACAATTGCGCTGCAGGATAGTCAACTTCCAGCTTTGCAGGAGTTTGTTCAGAACCATCTTTCATAACGGGCACAACCTCTACCTCAACTTTCTTATCCTTGCCATTGCGATCAAAAGTAGGAACATAGAATCCCTCACCACGTGTCTGTCCCACGAGTTTGTTTTCACCAGTTTCTGATTTCACATAGATATCAAAATGATCTAAATCGGTATTTTCCTCCCAATCCCATGTCAGACGAAGGTCTCCTTTATACTCTTCAAACTTAGTTCCATTACTTAAATTCGTAATAGACATTTGCTTTGGAACATAGTTGGCTGGTAACATGGCAATCTGTCCTATGGACAGCACATAATTGGGTTGCTCAACATTTGTTTTAAGATTGAGTGCAATCATATAGACAGTCCGACCGTTTAATGGCGACAAATCATACTCTGCCACAGTCCAACCATTCTCGTTGGTCTTAACAGGATTGTTCAAGGTCACCATTTGTCCGTCAACTTTACTCTCAACTCCCAGCTTTACTTCTATCGTGTTGTCATCAGAACACTTATATACCAATTTGAATTTACCACCTTTCGTAACATCAATCTTGGTTTTATAAAGACGCATGAGGTGGTCACCCTGCGACAACTTACCGCTGACAGTCATTGAATTGCTTACATTGTATGCGTCTGCCCAATTAGTTGCCACTTTGAGGTCTCCACGGTTTTCTATCCACCAACGCCATGTAGGCAAAACGCTTTGCATACCAGAGTGATACCAATCTTGCGTAGCGCGTTTCTCACCTTTCACAAATCGATATTTTCCAATACCCACACTCATGTCTGATACAAAGGGCATCTGTTGTATAGCTGAGCGCTCAATGACACATCCCGACATTCCTGGCCATGATGTATGCGTACCGTTATCGGTTATCTTTGACGGATCACCCAATCGGTTTACCCAAGTTGCTTCTTCGTTCATGAAAGTATACTGCATGGCTGTATATGCTTTCTGACCTTGATTGTTGGAAGTGTTCAACAAATCCTTGACATTATCTTTCCAGATACGCTCTTCTGGACAAAACAAATCAACCGAACCCGAATGTCCGTTCACATCAAAGACTTTCCGCAACTCATCGCCAAAGCCACACAAACCTGCATCTACACACTGAATGCCTCCGTAGATTTTTGAGAAAATATCTTCCTGCTTACAGCCAATCCTATCAGCATAGCTACGATAGTCGCCTACAGATCCATATTCCAAGAACTGAGACGTATTCTTGTGACTCGCCAAGATGCCAACGTTAGGTTGATGAGAAGCATTATACCATTGAATCTCCATCTGGGTATCGCCAGCCTCATCAGCCACACGGTTAAACTCCTTGATAAATTCTGGCCAAGCTGTGGGGAAATATACGGCGGTTTCCTGATTGATAAACCAACCATCAAACCCAAAATACTTCGCTATTTCGTAAAGTTTAATTGCATAAATATATTTGCCATTCTCCTGTTTTAATAGCTCATACACCCACTCTGGATTTCCGCCATAGGTGTTAGGCGGAAAGAATATTTGTCCCAACACTTTTACGCCACTGGCATGAGCTGCATCAATAGAACCAGCAGGTGGCGGTATGATAATTCCTTCAGATGCTGAACCTGCCCAATATACCAGTTTGTCCATATACTGCCAGTAGGTGGGCTGATATCCAACAAAGTTATTAGCTCCCTGTGAAGGACACAAACTACAGGTTGGAAAAAGTATGGAGGCGTTACAAACCTGCCCCTCGTAATACTGATTACGATTAGCTTTCATGGGCATCGGTTCTCTGAAGCGTGAAGCCAATGGTACCCTACTTCTATTGAACTTCGCATTAGGGTCAGTCTTAGGAGACCAGTCCTTAATGTCTTTAGGATGCCAGCATCCACCGTATGGTTGCTGCGCCTTGACCGTTCCTAAGCATAACAAGGTAAGGAACGTCATTCCAAAAAGTCGTTTTACATTCATGATTTTTTTGTTAATTGTTGTTTATCAATAGTTATATATAAAGAGTTATAGGTCTAAATTTCCATAAATAAGAAACATCTATTTATAGAACAAACAACAAGTCAATAATACTTAAGAATTTCTATGAAATTTCTTGCACAAACTTTTTTAACGAAAAATTTGGAAAAATGAACAAAACTCTCTACCTTTGCTACTGTTATTTACAATTTACGTTAAAAAATAATTATCCATCGCCTATAGAAACACATTTACTTAGAATCAAATTTTTAAGAAATGAGAAATTTAACCGAGCTGTCTGATGAAGAATTAGCGATGGCTTATATCAATGGGCAGTATGCTGCTTTCGATTTGTTATTGTCGCGCAATCAGTCCAAAATATTTTCCTACATCCTTTTTGTGGTTCGTGATCGCAGCATGGCAGATGACGTTTTTCAAGATACTTTTGTCAAGGTCATTACCAAGTTGCAGCAAGGAAAGTACACAACGAGTGGGAAGTTCAGTGCATGGGTGATGCGTATTGCTCACAATGTGATTATGGACATTTATCGTGACCAAAAGTCTGAAAAGATTGTTGAGGCAACCGAAGACAACGATTTGTCTAACTTTGGCGATCAAGCACTGCTTGAGCAGGCCATAGAGGCTAAGTTTGTGAACGATCAGGTGCTGCAGGATGTAAAGAAGATGATGAACCTGCTTCCTACCACACAGCGAGAGGTAGTGTATATGCGTTTTTATCAACAGCTTTCATTCAAGGAGATAGCCGAGACGACAAATGTAAGTATCAACACTGCCTTGGGGCGTATGCGTTACGCACTGATTAACTTGCGTAAAATGGCTCAAGAGCATGACTTGATGCTTCAGTTGTTATAATCGGGCGAAAGGTAAAGAGTGGCGCGGTCACTGCTTGTAGCTTTGGTCAAAATGCCTTGCTTGCATCTTGCGCTTAGCAGTGCTTTAGCCAGCGAATAGTAGCGATAGGGTCTTTCGCTTTGAATACATAACTGCCACTCACCAACACATCAGCACCCGCTTGAACTAATCGTGGAGCGGTATCTTCTTGCACACCACCGTCCACTTCGATGAGGGCTTGAGCGCCCGACTCGTTGATAAGCTTTCGGAGACGCTTTACTTTTGCAATGGTGTTCTCTATAAAGGCTTGTCCGCCAAAGCCTGGGTTCACACTCATGAGCAACACTAAATCAACATCGTTGATGATATCTTCTAATAGATGTACGGGTGTGGCAGGATTTAAGACCACTCCTGCTTTCATGTCAGCATCATGAATTTGCTGTATGGTTCGATGAAGATGCGTACACGCTTCGTATTGCACTGACATCAATGTAGCTCCCGCTTCGGCAGCTTGTTGAATGTATCGTTCTGGTTGAACAATCATAAAATGTACGTCGAGTGGCTTTTGACAGATTTTTGACACGGCGCGAATCACAGGGAAGCCAAACGAAATATTGGGAACAAACACGCCATCCATGACATCCAAGTGCAGCCAGTCTGCATCACTTTGGTTAATCATGTCAATATCGGCTTGAAGGTTTGTAAAGTCAGCTGATAGCAGAGAGGGAGAAACGAGTGTGAGTTTTTTCATTTGACAGATAAAGATTAGTTAAGACAATAAGCAATGTGGTGATGCTGTGTCTTTGCGACACGATAAGTGCGTGCCAACTGTTTGAGGAGTCGAAGTGTGGCTTCGGAGGGGTTGAGTTCTTCAGGAGTAAAATACGGCATAGGCTTCATTTGCTAAATTAATGTTTTGTATAAATACATAACGTGCGGGACATCGCTTTATTATACAGTCAGGAAAAAATGTTTCCAAATCCTCTCACCTTATTATATATAACAATCTTTGGTCTTAGATAGATGCAGAAAGACTCATTTTTTTTGCCCCCTTTTATCAAAAATATGATTTGAAAATCTCCATTATTTCAAATTTTATGCTTAATATTGCAGTGATAGTCTCTCTGAAGACCCAAGGATGATGTTTACACCAACCGTGACAAGGAATGTTTTGGGACGGTGGGTGTGTTCTATTCATGGAAGTATTTTACAAGAAAAATAATTTACTGACGCAACCAATGGCAATGAAAATTAAAGTTTGTGGCATGCGTGATACCGATAACATTCGCGCAGTAGCCAAGTTAGATATAGATATGATGGGGTTTGTTTTTATTCCTGATTCACCTCGTTACGTTCAGATGATTAGCAGTCATGCAGGGATTATTCCTGATTATAGTGAGCAAAAGCTCGCAGAAGGGATGCAGACGAAGCGTTCGGATGAAGTCTGTCACAGAATAAAGCGAGTGGGCGTCTTTGCAGATGACATGCCTCAAAATATTGTGACACGTGTTTACAACTATGATTTAGATTATGTTCAATTGAATGGAAGTGAAAGTCCTGTCATGATAGACAACCTACTTCGAACCATCTGCCCAGACATTCGTCCCACATTACAGATTATCAAAAAGATAGAAATCAATGGACCCGAAGATTTAACAGTGTGCGAAGCTTACAAAGGAGTTGTTGATTTGTTCTTGTTTGATATCAAGCGTGAGGCATCAGAACAGGCTACTTTGGAAAAAATCAATGCCATTTTGAGTACATACAACGGTTCTATTCCTTTCTTGTTGAGTGGTGGAATGGGATTCTTCAGTGCCTCATTGTTGCAAACCTTGCATCACCCCCAACTGCAGGGCATTAATGTCAATGAAGAATTTGAGACACAGCCGGGTGTGAAAGATGTTGAAAAACTAAGGCATTTTGTGGAACAAGTTAAAGAGAATAGCTAACGACAGCATCACCGTTAGAACCATCTAACAGGAAAAATGTTTGCCTCCTCTATCAAAAATTATTATCTTTGTGTTTAGAAGAACCTTACCAAGCATGGACAACCTCCAACAACATCACGACCCACATTTGTTACCCTCCTCAACGAATGATGAAGATATCATCCAAAAACCGCTCAATGATGACTTGCCTTGGTATGCCTTGCGACTCTTTACACTGAAAACACAGCAAGTGATTGACTATCTTGAAGAGCACCATTTAGTTTATTTCATTCCTATGGAGTACGTCGATGTAGAGGATAGGAAGCATCGTGTGCAACAGAAGTTGCGCCCCGTTGTGCGAAATTTAATATTCATCAAACGAACCATGTCCGAACTGTCAATTCGGAAAATATTGACAGATGCGCCATTCAAGGGTTCTGTTATCCGTAAAAGTAGAGAGGATAGGCAGTATTACGAGATTCCGTCACGACAAATGTTTGAATTTCAAGCAATGTGTAACCCAGAGATAGTGATGCGCCAATACCTTTCAGAAGCACAAGCCAAGCTAAAGGTGGGTACGCCCGTATACGTGAAGTATGGTCCCTTAAAAGGATTGAGTGGGCGACTGGTGCGGAGCAATAAAAAATATTTTTTGTTGAAAGAGATACCAGGGTTGGGTGTGATGCTCAAAGTGTCTCGTTGGTGTTGCCGCCCCATGGTAGAGGAATGAACAGCCACGTAAGGATAATGGGAATCGCTTCCTGTTGCAAAGAGTGGACGGATGAAAAACAAACGAATTAACCAATATAAAATCATGACCGACTTTTTATCGCTTTGTAAAGACCGTTATGCCGTGAGAAAATTCACGGATAAAATGGTAAGTGAGGAAGATATTGCTTATCTCAAGGAAGCCATTCGCTTGGCACCGTCGGCAGCAAACCGACAGCCATGGAAATTTATCTTTGTTGTTTCACAAGAAGCAAAAGAGAAACTCCGCCAATGTTATCATAGAGAGTGGTTTAAGACAGCACCCATGTATGTCATTGCCATGAAGAATGAACACGCTTGTTGGGTTCGCGAAGAGGATGGTAAGCAGCATGCGGATATTGATGTGGCGATAGCTACCGAACATCTTTGTTTGGCAGTAGCCGACCGAGGATTAGGAACTTGCTGGGTGTGTCATTACGACATCGAACTTGTCAAGAAGTATTTCCCTGTCAAAGATTTTGAGGCTGTTGCTCTTATCCCTGTCGGTTACATAGACACCTCGGTGAAACAGCCTGAAAAAGTAAGGAAGTCAGCCAAAGAAATATTTCAAGAAATATAATAAAGAAGCATTGTTTTGGTTTTATGGCTGTGTGTGAAAGGTAATGAAAAGATGCGAACAGTCCTTAGATAGTTCTTCTTCACACAAGAAAACACATCAAGATAAAAAACTTAATAGGAGCACATTTATATGAAATCTTTATTTGAAAACAAAAAAAGTAGCAAGAACAATCAGGTTAAAAATCAAATCATTGAATATTTTATCGTCAATGGTAATGCGACCAATGCCGACTTGGCGAAGGAGTTTAATTTGAGCGTTCCAACGATAGTGAAGATTGTCAATGAAATGTGTGATGAGGGTTTCGTGATTGAATATGGAAAGTTAGAGACAGAAGAAGGCAGGCATCCCAATCTTTATGGACTGAACCCAGAGTCTGGATATTTCATAGGAGTGGATATCAATGCTACCTGTGTGCATATTGGATTGATGAATTTCAGGGGAGACTTGATTGATTTGTTGACCGATAACAGTTATAAACACGAGAACACACCAGCAGCGTTGGAGCAGCTTTGTAGCATTATTTCTAATTATACTGACAAACTCAGTGTACCCAAAGAAAAGATATTTGATATCAATGTCAATATTTCTGGTCGTGTTAATCCTGAAACTGGTTACAGTTATTCTGTTTTTAATTTTTCAGAAGCTCCTTTAGCAGACTTTTTGAGTCATCGCTTAGGCTTTAAGGTAACCATAGAGAACGATACAAGAGCCATGACGTATGGCGAATATCTCAAAGGATGTGCCCATGGAGAAAAGAACGTTTTGTACATCAATGTGAGTTGGGGCTTAGCGTTGGGGATGATTATTGATGGAAATTTGTACAAGGGTAAATCAGGTTATGCTGGAGAATTTGGACACAATTTCTTTGTAAACAACGAAATTATTTGCCACTGTGGAAAGAAGGGTTGTTTGGAAACAGAGGTTTCAGGGCTTGCCTTTGTGCGAATAGTGAAAGAGCGTGTGAGTAATGGAGAATCGTCTAACATTCAACAAGACGACACAGGAAACTTTAGTATGGGAGCACTTATTGATGCAACATGCAATGACGACACCCTATGTATAGAGGTCGTAGAAAGTATGGGGCGCAAGTTGGGACAGTCCATAGCAGGTCTTATCAATATCTTTAATCCAGAGTTAGTGGTGATAGGTGGCACTTTATCTGTCACAGGGGATTATTTAATGCACGCTATCAAGTCGTCTGTGTTAAAATACTCGCTCAATTTGATGAATCGTGATACCAAGTTAGTGCTCTCTAAATTGAAGGATAGAGCAGGGGTGATAGGTGCTTGTCTAATAGCAAGGAAGAGAATTCTTGAACTATAACATTGCTGTTGACAATTCTGTCCATGCCTTTTATTGAAGAAGTTGGGAAGTTGAAGGAGTAGATGATTTGCCTAATGGCTGCATCAAATCTTGGGTTCAATGAGCGATTATACGCCAATATTTATCTTTATCCTTCAACTTCCCACCTCTTTCTATCGTGATTTGCTTTCGTTCTCTTTTTCCATAATGTCTTTGCACAATAAGTAACTCTTCATCATCATGCGTGGAATGTGGAACGGTCCTTTGAAGATATTGCCTTTGGCAGGTTGAGCCACGGTGCCGTCTCGATGCAGATAGCCGTACCATTCGCCATATTCTTTGTCGGGGAAGTGGCGATATGTCCACTCACTAATCATCTTGTGTTTCTCAATGTACTTCTCATCACCTGTGGCTAAGTAGGCATACAGCGTTGCAATGATGGTTTCGGTCTGTGGCCACCAGAACTTCATATCCTGCGAATAGTCTTGTGGTGGGAAGTTTTTACAGTCGCGGAAATTGATGATACCACCGTATTTCTCGTCCCATCCCCAATCCCACGACCAGTCAAGAATCTTTGTTCCCAATTCAACCAAGTGTGAGTCCCAGTTGCGATAGCGTGCTTCTTCCAAGATAAACCACGATGTCTCGATGCAGTGGCCCGGGTTAATGACACGCCCGTTGAGTGTGTCAATCAACTCGCCATTCAGTCCTACGGTTTCCAAGATGGCTTTGTATTCGGGATGTACGAAATACTTTTCCAGCTTTTCTATCGACAAGTCTATCTGCTTTGTCAATTCTGGCGCATCGATAGCCTCTCGCAATCGTGAGGCTGTATTGATGAGAATCATTGTCAGCGAATGTCCTTGGCATTTCATGGCGGGCAGGTATTTGGGTTCAAGTAGCCCGGGCGTGTTGGCATAATGTTGAATGGTGTGGAACACCTCTAATGCTTTTTCTGCATATTCTTGTTTGCCAGAAGCTATCGAATATTCGGACATTGCAATGGCGGCAAAGCACTCTGAGAACAAATAGCGACGCATACGTAGGGGTGTACCGTCAGCTGCCACCTCAAAATACATCCGCCCATCCTCGTTGGTGCAATGGTTAATGATGAAGTCAATGCAGCTCTTTGATGCTTCGAGCCATGCAGGATTTTTCTCAATATGGTTATAAGCATAGGCTGTTATAAAGCCAAACCGACCTTGAAACCACACTGATTTGGTGGTATCCATCAGCTTTCCGTCTCTGTCCAGACAGGTGTACACGCCTCCATGCTCTTTGTCAAGACCATTTGTTAGCCAAAAGGGAAGGATATTATTCGTCAGATCGCTGTGATAGCGTTCTTCCCATTGGGATATATAGTTTTTGATTTCCATTTCTGTGAATATTTTCTTTCAATATTAAAACTGGTTGCAACGAGCGAAGAAGTTGATAGCTTCCAGTTCTTTTTTCATTTGTTGCTCTTCCTCGTTGGTCATATTCTGGAATGGAACACGATTAGGACCCAAATCAAAACCTAAAAGTTTCATGATACGTTTGCCGCCTACAATGTTGCCACGGTATCGACAAATCACGTTGATGACTTCTTGTGAAAAGTTTTGTTTTTCGCGAGCTGTCTCAATATCCCCATTCTTCCATGCTTCGATAATGCCCACCAGTTCGCGCCCGTTGTAGTTGGTAGTTCCACCAATACCACCCTGTGCACCGCCTTGTGCTAAGCTGGGCAGTATCGTTTCGTCTTGTCCATGCAGCATGTCATATTTACCATTTTTGTACAATCGGCATTGATTGTATTCGTATAAACTCTCGAATGTGTACTTGATACCAGCAAAATTGGAGATTCTTCCGTCCACAGCTTTCAGCAATTCCAGCATAGGAAGGAAAGCACCATTAAAGGCTGGTATGTGATAATAATAAAAAGGAAGGTCGGGAGCACTCTTTGCAATGGCTTCGCAGTATTTCACCAATTCCTCTATTCTTCCTATTTTAGGAAATGGAGGTGCCATGGATCCAATCCCCCATGCCCCAATTTCTTGAGCATGTGCTGCTAATTTCTGACTCTCGCGCAGACAACAACTGCCAACATGCACAATGACTTTGAAGCCTTGTGGAGCTACTTTGAGCCAGCGTTCAGCTAATTGCATGCGTTCTTCAGTAGTCAGCATATAGCCTTCTCCAGACGATCCGTTGATAAATACGCCTTGCAATCCATTTTTTTGCAGCATGGCTGCATACTTTTCAATAGGTTCTAAGTTCAAGTCGCCATTCTCATGAAACGGTGTGAATGGTGCGTCAATTAATCCTATAATCTTTTCCATTTTTTATATGTTGATGATTTTTATTTTGAATTTTGAGGAGATAAGCCCTGAAGAGCGCTCTCCGTTATTGCTTTCAAATTTAGCCAACAGTTATGATGCGTTATCTGTTGTTGGTTTTAGACACGCCAGTTGTAATATCAGCGCTATTACCACGATACCTCCTAAAATGGCAAACCCTAATCCTAAGTTGCCACCATCGCTCCATTTGCCCAACACTTGCGTCACCAAGGCGCCAGCAAACACGCCTACCATGTTCATGATACCATAGGCAGTGCCACGATGTTTGGTCGAAATAAACTGACAAAGGATGGGCATGTTGTTGGCATCAAAGATACCGTAGCCCACACCAAAGCACAGACCTGCGCCAACAATGGCAACAATATGATGTCCGAACCCAAGCAATATCAAGGCAGGTATCGTCATGCCCAGTCCGATGGCACTGGTGTAGATACGCCCTCGGATGTTTCTCTGTACCCATCGGTCGGACATAATACCTCCCACGATGACACCCACAAATGATGAAACAGCAATGGTAATAGTACTCAAGGGACCTGCACTCGACATGTCAATGCCTAAATTGGTAGCAAAGAGCGTTGGTAGCCAGTTCTTTGTTGCCCAACCCGGTAAGCTTGGAACAGCAAAATAGAACAAGATAATCCAAAAAGCCCAATTGGATAGCACGATGCTTAACCCCTTGAAAGGATTGATACTGGCTTTACTATGTGTCGTGGAAGAGGTTGATTGTGCGTGTGAGGGGTTTTCGTGAAGGAACAAGAACAGCACGATAGAGTACACAACTCCAATGATACCAAACCAATGGAATGCCGAATGCCACGTAAACATGGCTGCAATAGTGGCACCAAATCCACCTATGGCTTGCCCCGTGTACAAGCCCGTCATGTGTATGCCAATTGCCAAAGAGCGTGATTTCCCCTCATGCCAGTCGGCTATCAGTGATAGTGCGGAAGGGATGTAGAGCGCTTCACTAATGCCCATAAAGGCGCGCAACCAATATAGTTGCGTGAAATTTTCGGCATACCCCATAAGATAGGTCACGCCCGACCAAACAAACAGACTGCCTACCACCAACCACTTACGGCTCACACGGTCGGCTATCATGCCTGCAAACGGACTTACCAATCCGTAAATCCACAGAAATACTGCCATCAGTGCACCGAATGCTTCTGCCTTGTTCAATTCTACAATATCTACTTTCATCGACTCTTGCATGGTGGAGAGCATCTGCCTGTCCATGTAGTTGAGCAATGCTACCACCCATAGCAGTGCAACTACGAGCCACGGATAATATTTTTTTTCTTTCAGGTTCATTTCTTTTCTCTTCTTTTAGGTTTTAGTTCAAATATAGCGGTTATAAAGGTAAGCGGAAGCGGTATATCTCCGCAGTTCTGATTCCTGGTTTCAATTCTCCACCTATTATATATACGTAGGTGCCATCGAACATCAAAGATGCTCCAGCCCTCGCTGCAACTTCATGGCTTCCCAAAAGTGTCCACTTGCCATTCTTGTATAAGTTGATATAGGGATTGAATCGATACCATGCTATGGGATGTTTCATATATCCAGGCATGGGACGGTTTACGGCAGCCTCGAACACGTCTTTGTTCACACCACCTAAGGTCACAATGCCTGCATCACCACAGTTCACGACAGCTGCTCCTCCAAGATACATCTCTTCTTGCTGGCATGTTCGTGGTCCTTCTACTGATTTTGCTCCACTTTTGGTAAACTGGTATCCCTGCATTTGTAACTGGGCATCTTGCTTGTCTGTCTTGGAGGTGCATCCTCCCCACGCATAAAACGCACCGTCAGTGTAGCCACAGACAGGTTGTCCTAACACCTCACTTGTCATAGGCGAAAGTATTTCCCATCCTTTTTGCAAATCTTCAAGCTGAAGTTGTGCAATGTGCAAGCCGTCGTACACCATCACAGTAGAACAACCGAGGCTTCCAGCAAAGTTATCCAGTTTCCACGGGAGGGCAGGGTAGGCTTCCACAACAGCCTTCCCCTGTTCAATGGTTATCTTGAATACCTGATCAGATGAGCCTTCGGCATTACACCCACCCATGCAAAGCAAACCATTGGGCAGGCTGACTGATACGCCATAAGCACAAGGTTCGGGTAGCTTACCTATCAACTGCCAATCAAGTGTGTCCGCAGTTGTGCTTATTTTGGCAGCGTAAATCCCTTGATAAAATTTCTTCTTGCCACCATCAGCGGCAGGAACATCAGGAAAATTACACCCACCTGCCATGATGAGATAGTCGTCAACAATTCCAGCAAAGCATGCCGAAACCCCTTTCTCTATTCCTTTCTCGCTTACTGGAAACCCTTTGATTCGTTCCATTTGAAGATGCCCAATGCCCTTTGCACTGGCATCATGATTACAGATACATGCCATGAAGATAAAAATTAGTAATTGATGAACAGGTCTTGTTATAGTCATTGCTTTTATTTTACGCACATTCTTTTTTCTTGCCAAACATGCTGTCCAGACTTAGGCAGGGCAACAAATGGCGTGAATCGTCTGTAAATATACAAAATATTTTTTTAATCCACCTGAACGATTGTTCACTTCGTCATGATGTCGAGGTTCTTTATGATTGTGTTCGTCCTCATGATGAAAATGGACGTTGCGTGTTGAAAAGGGCACGGGAAGTGTGCAAACACCCGTGCCCAGCTGAAATCAATATGACAATTTGGCATGAATGCCGCCAATCACTTATACCCTTCCGTCTGCAAGACAGCAGGGTCGTTTGTCATTGTCCTTACGGAAACAGGCCACAAAACCTTGTAGCTCTCCGTCTCGCGAAGCAATGCCCCTTCGTCTTTCCCAGGTATGAACGGATAGTTCACCGTGCCGTCGAACACCAATGCCCTGCCATTTGCGTCGTGCATGCGCAGCAGGTTGAACCATCGCTTTCCCTCGAACACAAATTCTTTGTCAGCCTCGGCAAGGATGGCCTTCGTGTTTTTGTACTTGTCTTGACGGGTGTAAGTAGGATAGCCGCTGCCATAGGCCCGTTCGCGTATCTGGTTGATGTAGGGGCTGGGGTCGTTGCCAAGGTCGTTCTCTATCTCTGCCATCAGCAGTAGTGCCTCGGCATACCGGAAGATAGGGCCGTCGCAATCAAAGTAATGAGTTCCTTCTGCCACGTCATAATGGCCGGCGAACTTCTTGAGAAGGCTTCCGAAGTTAGCACCCGTCATGGGGTCTTTTTTGGAGCCCATCACAGCAAAAAATGTAGCGTCGCGCCTGCTGTCGCCCTTGTCAAACGACCGCCAGAAGCTTTCCTTGTATTGATAGCGTACGATGCCGTTGATCAGCGTGCTTGTGCCAAAGGGGTCGTTGTTTGACAGTGTCAGCGCATTGCCCTCGCTGTCGAATGCAGCCGTGAAGAAGTTGGCTTGTGCACACAGGTAACTGGCATTTGGCATATACGCCTTGTCCGTTGTGTTGAACGACACGGCAAGGATGTTCTCCTTGTTCTTCTGCTTGCAGTCTGTTCTGAATGCCTGGTAGAACGCCGGCATCAACTTGAACTTTCCGCTGTCGATTACCTTGCCCAGCGCAGCCTTTGCCGTTTGCAGGTCGGCGTTGCCAGTAGCCTTGCAATTTCCTGTCGATACTTTTGCCGCCCACGCATAGATGTTGGCTTTCAGCATGCAGGTGGCATATGCGCTCCACTCGTACGGGCTGGTGAAGGCGTCATTTCCCAAGGCGTTGAACTTCTCTTCAGAGGCCTTGATGTCGTCTTTGATGAGTTTCATCACCTCTGCCGCGCTGGCACGAGGCCTGGACAAGGCGGCCGCAGATATTTTTCCTTTGGTGATGGCCACGTCTGTAACCAGCGGCACGCCTCCCCATGTACGGTAGAGGAAGAAATAGTAGTAAGCCCGCATGCCATAGGCCTGTGCCAGGTAAAGGTTTTTTTGGGCATCGGTCAGGAATGTGCATTCGGGAATCTGTTGTAGTGCCAGGTTGACGCGCACGATCTCACCGTAGAGTCCATTCCAGTTGTTGAAGAGCGCGTTGTCGGCTCTTAGGTCTTGCTTGATGATGGTTTGGTTGTACATCGACTCCCCAAACACCGACACGCCCGATCCATCGTCGCCATCGCCCAGCAGGCCACCGCGCAGCTCGCCCATGGTGAAATGAATGCCATAGCTGCTGCGCAAGTATCTGTGCAGCCCTGTCATGTATCCGGAAACCTGTGGCTGGTCCTTCCAGAAGTTGCCGCTGGCAAAGAAGTCTTCCGGGGCTTGGTCCAGTGACTCGCAGCTGGTAAACATGGTCAGGAGCCCCATGAGGAGAAGCCCTGATATTTTATGTAGGTTTTTCATCGCTTTGTATTTTTAGAGTTGTTTTTTCTTGTTTTGTCATCACGGGAGTTAAAAGGTGAGGTTCAGTCCGAGCACCAGCATCCTTGGCAGTGGATAGCCTCCCCAGTTAGAGGCCACTTCGGGGGAGAACACATAGGGTGCCGCGCATAGGTAGCCCAGGTTTTGTCCTGTCACCGATACGGTGAGGCTCTCTATGGACACCTTGCTCAGCCACTGCCTGGGCAGTGAGTACGAGAGGGTCAGCTCGCGGAACGACAGGTAGTCGCCGTTGTACACGAACATGGAGTTGTAGCGGTCGTAGTTGCGTGCGTTCAGCTGGTCGGCCCAGATGTAGATGGGGTATTTTGCATTGGGGTTGTCTTCGGACCATGTGTCCTTCACGTTGGTCAGGGTGTTGTATGTACCCTGCATGTTGCCCATGATCCATGGCGTGCGGTAGTCGTAAGTCTTGAATCCCAGTGCGAAGTCGAGGCGGGCAGTCAGGGCCAGTCCTTTCCACGAGGCCGTGAGGGTGGTGCCACCTGTCCACTTGGGTGTCATGTTCCCTACCTTCACCAGGTCGTAGTTGTCTATCACTCCGTCACCGTTGACGTCTTTCCACTTGATGTCGCCAGGCATGATGGCAAGACCTCCGGCCGCCTTGCCTGTCGACTGGTATGCGGCTGGGCCGTAGAGGTATTTGTTGTTGCCTCCGTTGTTCGATGTCGACTTGTCTATCAGGTTGCCAGGTATCTCGTCGTAGGTCTTGTAGATGCCTTCGGCCTGGAACACCCACAGGTCGCCCGGCGTCTCGTTCTCGGCATAGCCGCCAACCCACATCTTCTTGTCTCCGTTGCCGGTATACACCTCGTATCCGCCCTGCCGATTCTTGTCACGGCCGTTGTCGGGCAACTGCAGTATCTTGTTGGTGTTTCGCGCGATGTTGAACGCCCAGTCCACCTTCCAGTCTGCGGTGTTGAGGATGTGGCAGTTGGTCTCGAACTCGACACCCCGGTTGCGGAGTTTTCCGTTGTTGGACGTGATGCTCGTGAAGCCCGACGATGCGGGGATTACGATGTTGGCATATTTGTCGGAGGTCACGCGGTCGTACCAAGTGATGTTTGCCTGTATCTTGTTGTTGAGGAATCCTAGGTCTAGTCCCAGCTCCAGCGTCCTCGACGTTTCCCACGTCAAGTAGGCCGTGGGGATGTTGTTCAGGTAGTAGCTTGTCGTGCCGTGGTAGGTGTCCATGGCATAGGCTCCCTGCACGGTATAGTCGCCCACCCACGAGGAGTTTACGTTGCCGTTCTTTCCCCAGCTGGCGCGGACCTTTCCGAAGCTCAGCCATCCGGCGGTCTTTTCCATGAATTTCTCGTGCGAGAACACCCAGCCCAGGGAGAGTCCTGGGAATGTTCCCCACCTGTTGTCCTTGCTCAGCTTGGAGATGCCGTCACGCCTCACCGTGATTCCTGCCAGGTACTTGGCATCGTAGTCGTAGTTGATGCGTGCGAAGTACGACTGTGTGATGAACTTGGAGTGCCCTGTGTCAACCATGCGCTTGCCCTCGTCGGTCACGGTGTATTCCAGGTCGCGGAAATAGTTGTTGGCCGGGTTGCTGCCGCTTGCCTGCTGGTCGAAGAGTTTTTGGTGGAAGTACTCCCATCCCAGGAGCCCACTGACGGTGTGCTTGCCAAGTGTCTTGTTGTAGTTGAGCAGCACGTTGTAGGTCTGTGTGAGGTGTTTCTCCGATTCAGCGAACGATTTGTGCCCCGTGGAGTAGCGTCCCGGTGAGCTCAGGTAGGTGTGGTAGAAGCTTTGCCCTGTATAGTATTGATAGTACCAGTCGCCCTTCAGGTCGAGGGTGAGCCCGTCCACGATGCTGAACCTGAAGTCTTGTGAGAAGGTGAACTTCTGCCTTGAGTAGTCTTGGTCGATGGCGTTCTCCAGGAACTTTTGGTTGCCGTCGCCCGAGTTCTTGCCCAGCAGCAACTCGCCCTTGTTGTTGTATGCGCGGAATGTCGGAGGATAGGAGAAGTTCCGGGAGAAGTAGTTCGCCTCGCCAGCAAACGGGGATATGCCCTGATACTTGGCCGTGGAGAAGTTGAAGCTCGAATAGCTTGTCAGCCACTTCTTTATCTTGTAGTCGGTGTTCAGCAAGAGCGAGAGCCTGCGGTTGTAGTTGTTGATGGCGTTGCCCTCGCTGTTGTTGTATCCCAGGCTGGTGTAGTAGTGTCCACGGTCGTTGCCCCCGCTGAAGTTGATGTTGTAGTCCTGCGAGAAGCTGGGGGTGTTGATGTTGAAGTCCTCCATGTGGTTGTTCACGTAGATTAGGGTCTTCTTTGTCACGGGGTCCGTCATGGTTCTCCAGCCCTTGCCGATGAGCTCCTTCTGTACGTCGGGCGCAAGCGCGCCGTACTCGTAGACGCCCCAGATGCCTGCCGAGCTTTTGTTGCCGTCGGCCTCGTATTTGTTGCCTGTCCCGTAGGGCTGGTTGCCACTGAGCGAGCTCAGCGTGACCGTTCCCTTTTGCTTGGCGTAGAGGTAGGAGCGCCGCTGGTAGTACAGGTAGTCGCCAGCGTCGAGGAACTTGTATGGGTTGTTGAAGTAGTTCCATGACAGCTTTGAGCTGAAGCCTATCTTACCCTCACCGTCCTTGCCTTTCTTGGTGGTGATGAGGATGACGCCATTGTTGGCCCTGGAGCCGTAGATGGCTGTCGCGCCAGCGTCTTTCATCACCTCCATGGACTGTATGTCGTTGGGGTTGACGTCGGCCATCGAGCTGCGGATCATGCCGTCGACCACGACCAGCGGGGCCCCGCTGCCGTCGTAGTCGGTGCCGCCGCGCAGTACGATGGTGGGCGAGGCGTTGGGGTTGCCCGACCCTTGCACCACCTTCAGGCCGGCAACGGCACCCGAGAGTGCCTGCGAGGGGTTGGAGAACATGCCCGTGGTGAGACTCTCGTTCTTCACCTTGGCGATGGAGTTCGTCATCTTTGAGCGGATGATGGAGCCGCTGTAGCCGATGACGACGGTCTCGGAAAGCTCGTTGCTGATGTCCTGCATCCGGATGGTCAGCGGTTGGGCCGAGGTCACCGTGACGACCTTTTCGGAATAGCCGATATACGACACCTTGATGCTCACGGGCAGCTTTGCCACGGTGAGTCTAAATGCGCCATCCACATCGGTAACGGTACCGTTCGAGGTGTTTTGCTCAATCACCGTTGCTCCTATGAGCGGTTCGTTTGTCCCTTCATCGAGCACTCTGCCATGGATGGCTGTCTGGGCCATCGCAGTGGTGCAGCTCATGAAGCAAACCATGAGAAACAATAACTTTTTCATATTTTTCGTATTAGTTCATTGATATTATAAAAGGATTTTAAGAATTCCCATTGGCTTTCTGTTGCAAATATATGAAAAGTTACGATAAGTTGCAATAGTTTTCGTAAAAATTTTATTAAATCAAACAAAGTACTGCATACAAATTTAAGAACGGGTGACGGTCACTGCCTGCTGTCGCTGGTAAAACACGAAAGAGCTATGCCCTTTTGGGGAACTCGAGAACAGGACATTTTTTCTTCTGAACTCAGGTATTTTAACATCGAAATCCTTGCAAAAGTCATCTGCAATACAAGAATTCTCTGTAATTTTATCTTTGATAATCATCGCTATTAAAATTTACAACTATTTGATAATCAGATATAATGGTACAAAAATATAGCGAGATTACTAACTTTTTCATCACATTCTTATTCCGAACTCAGGTTTTTTGATTATTTTTGTACCAATTAACAAGTATTTGTGGGATTGTAGAATGCAACGAAACATCAGCATAGTTTATGATGCTTTATTCAGACAAATGTATGCCAAGCTGTTCTTTTACGCAAAAGGGTTGGTTGGTAGTGAAGATGATGCACAAGATGTTGTAGAGGATGTGTTCACTGACCTTTGGCAACGGCGTGACGACATTGAATTTGGCGACCAAATCTCTTCGTTCCTTTATCGTGCTGTCTATACCCGTTCAATCAATTTGCTTAAACGTAGAAAGATTTCTTCAGGCTACATTCAACAGTTGGATGATATCAGCAGTAAACTGTTAGAGACTCTTCAAAGTAATTTGAAGAATCCTGTTCATACGCTTGAAAACACTGAATTAGGCAGTATGCTAAATGATGCCATTGATGAGTTGCCTATTCGATGTCGCGAGGTCTTTCGGATGAGTTATTTACAGGGACTTCACAACAATGATATTGCTGAATTAACGGGCACTTCAGTTCGTACAGTGGAAGCTCATATGTATCGTGCATTAAAATACTTGCGTCAAAAGTTATCAAATATCAGTAATTTTTATTCTGATTAAGTATATTTTATTGTGAGATTGTTATAAAGTAAAAGACAATTTTGCTAATGAGTGAACTGAATGAAAATATTATCATCCATTTTATTACCAGACAATGTTCTGAGGATGAACTAAAGCAGATTAATGAGTGGATGGCTGAAGACAAGCGTCATGCGCGATATCTGTTGCAGATGGAGCAAATCTATCAACATTTGCAAAGTCGTTCTATGCCTCAGTGGAAAGTAGAGGAAGCCTTGAAACGAGTGCATAACAATGCAGATGCTACCATGTCACATCAAGAATATCATCCTTTTTGGGAGAAATGGCGTCGATATGCAGCAGCGATAGTACTTGCCATATTGGCAGGAACGGCATTGCTGTGGTATAGCCATGCACAATGGTCAGGGGATGAAGAAGCATACATAATGGCTCAAACCAATGGCTCTACCACCAAGCAGGTGTTGCTGCCAGACGGGAGTAAAGTATGGTTGAATCTTCATTCCTCACTCAGATACCCAGAGCATTTTGAAGGAGATGTGCGTAAAGTGTTGCTGACGGGTGAAGGTTATTTTGAGGTTTCGAAAGATAGTACCAGACCTTTTATTGTTGAAAACGATGCTATGGCTGTGAAAGTCTTGGGTACAGTGTTTGATTTTAAGAACGATGCCACGAATATGCGTTCTGAAGTAAGTCTTCTGGAAGGTTCGGTAGAGGTGAAGAGCAATCTTTCTGCAGGACAGATGGTGCTGATTCCTGGTCAGAAAGCTCAACTTGACTATCAGACTGGGCACATGACCGTTTCAAATATAGATGATGGTGTTGACGCTGTATGGCACACCAATCTTATACCTTTTTCTAATGCTACAATCATAGAGATTGTCAACAAGCTTGAGAAAATCTATGGAGTACGTATGGAGATTGGTGCAAATGTAGATTTGCGAAGCACATATTCTGGCAAAATCAAGCATAAACAAGATATTGACTCGGTGCTACATTTGTTGCAAAATACTTTGCCTATTACTTTCAAAAAGACAAGTGACGGTTCTTATTCTGTAAATACAGCGAATTAGTCTTTTTACTATTTTTGTCAATAAACGGCAAGAATTTAACACTACACTTTTATGTAATTTAGCTCGAATTACAGACCCATTCAAGCCACAATAAGCGTGTGTACAACACTTGTACATGCGTTTTTTATTCTAAATGCCTGGGTTAGTGGCAGAATCTCATTGAGCTTGGCGAGCAAAACAGTCTGTTTTGGACAACAAAATAGACTATTTTCTGCTACAAAAAAGTCTATCTTGCAGCATTATAGTATTCTTTTTGTATCCTTAAATAACCTCTACAATAACGGAAAATTATAGAATTTCCTGTTGTTATAGAAATATGGCTTTTGTAAGTAACAAAGAGTTGGCAGTTTCGAGAGTTCCTATTTTTGCGATATTTTCAGTCATTAATCGATTTCGTAGCAAATACGCCAATTATATGATGTTCATTTCCAATAAAAATGACGGTATCAAATTTAGGTTTGTATTGAATCAACAAAACAAATATTTTAATAAATTATTTGTAAGTGTTTTTATGGTCAACTTTGTTATATAATTATAACCTATGTGATGAAATCACAAATCAACTAAAAACAACAACCAAACAAATGATGAAAAATAAGAAGCCTTTTAGAGGTAGGATATGGTCAGGGATGGCAGTAGGTCTGCTACTCTCTGCACTTCCTTTTTATGGCAGCTTTGCACAAGTCACCATCAAGATGCCTAACACCACTTTAGGCACTGCCATTAAGAAAATCCAGGCACAAAAGAAGTATCAGTTCTTTTATGATGACAACTTGTCCAGATTGCCAGTTAATGCATTGAATGTGAAAGACGCATCTATTGAAACGGTGCTGCGCCAACTTTTAAATGGAAAAAATGTAGCATATACCATTGTAGATAATGTGATATATCTTAAGAAACAGAGTCCACAGCAGCCCAAGAAAAGCAGTAATAAAGAAAAAAACAAAATATCTGGTAGGGTTCTGGATGAGAACAACGAACCGCTAATTGGAGTGACCATTACTCAAAAAGGTACTAACAACCGTGCGGTGACCGACTTTGATGGCAATTATACTATTGTTACCGATGACAACGATGCCGTTCTGCAGTTTAGTTATTTGGGTTATAAAACTAAAGAACTGACCCCAGGAACAAGTCATTCGGTAAATACAGTAATGTCTGTGGATGCTAAAGCCATTGATGAGGTTGTGGTGACAGCCTTAGGTATCAAGCGCGAGAAGAAAATGCTGGGTTATGCTGTGCAGGATATTAAAAGCGACGTCCTCAATACCACAGGCGACCCTTCGGTTACGGGAGCTCTCGAGGGAAAGGTTGCCGGTCTACAGATGAACACCTCAAGTACAGGATTGGCTGGCTCAACCAAGATAACCATTCGTGGCAACTCCTCGCTAACAGACAACAACCAACCACTGTGGATTGTTGATGGCGTACCCTTTACTGACGACCAAACTTCTGAGGCTTCCGCTTATGGAGGTTATGATAGGGGTGGGACATCACTCGACATCAATCCCGAAGACATTGAGTCTATCTCCGTATTGAAAGGACCTAATGCCGCAGCTTTGTATGGCTCGCGAGCTGGAAACGGTGTTATACTCGTCACAACTAAGAAAGGTTCACGCAAGGATGGCTTTGGTGTCGTGTATAATGGCAGTTTCACTTGGAGCCAAGTTTCACAGACCATTGATATGCAAAAACGCTATGGACAAGGCAGTCAGGGGAAGCCTGTGTACGTGACCAATGAGCAAGAGCAGCGTATGTTGGCTGGAGAGTTGGCTTTCGGTTCTGTCTTGGATGGACATAACGAACCCTCGTGGTTGGGAACCCCTATTCCTTATAGATACGATGGTGATAAGCTGAAAGACTATTTCAGAACAGGTTTTTCGCATTTTCACACAGTTGCTTTAGGCAATGCCACGGAGAAGTCACATTATAGACTCTCCATTGGTTTTAATGGCAACAATGGATTGTTTCAGAATGAAACACTACAAAAGCTGAATGTGGATCTCAATACAGGTACTGTTGTGAACAAGTATTTATCGTTGGACGGAAAAATATCCTTGTCGCGCATGAAAGCTGAGAACCGCCCAATGACTGGACTCGGTGGTGAAGTGGCGCAGTTGTTGCTCATTCCTGGAAATGTCAGACTTTCAGACTTGCAACATTATACAACTGAAACTCGTTTGCATCAAAACTGGTTTGGTCCCAATCAGCAGTACTCCAACCCATATTATGTGCGTCATCAATATCAGAATTCTGACGAGCGCTGGCGTGCTTTTGGTTACTATGCTGCTAATCTAAACTTGGCTGATTGGCTCAAGTTCAGCGCAAAATATGCTTTTGACTATTATCGAACCCGTCTGCAGAGTTCGAACTTGAGTCTTGGCGACCAAGCTATCTCATCCAAGACACAACATTGGTCAGAGAAGGTGACGACAGACGACATGCAACGGGGTGAGGAGAATCATTTTGAACATAACATCTCTTTCATGTTGTTGGGTGATCGGCAGTTGGCAGAGACTTTCCGTCTGGGTTACAACCTTGGCTCAAACATCATGTATCTGCAACATGAGGTGCTAAATGCTGGCGTGGAAAACATGCTTTCGAAAGACAACTGGATATTCAACACAGGAGCACGGCTTAATTCGGCGAATAATAATGGATATCAGCGTGCCATGTATTCTGCTTTTGGTTCTTTGCAGTTGTCTTACAACGAATATCTTTCCTTGGATTTGACAGCACGCAATGACTGGTCGTCTACTTTGCCCGTGAAGCACAACTCGTTTTTCTATCCTTCGGCAAGCCTTAGTTATGTTTTCTCTGACTTCATGCGGAGCATCAAGCAGCCCTTGCCTACATGGATTACCTTTGCCAAGATGCGTCTCTCAGCGGCACAAGTAGGAAAAGATCCTTTACCTTACAGTTTATATAATGTGCGCAAGTTTGCTTTTCGCAATGGCGTACGCGAACCAATTGCTCAGACTATCAAAATGAACAGTAATCTGAAGCCAGAGATAAAAAGCTCAATAGAGGCAGGTCTGGATATGAAATTCTTTCAGAACCGTTTGGGATTTGACTTTACTTATTATTGGTCTTCCACAAAGAATCAAGCCATGCTTGTAGATGCTTCTTCTCCTTGGAGTCAGCAATGGGTCAATGCAGGCAAGATTGTGAACAAGGGGGTGGAACTAATGGTATATGCCACTCCTGTCAAGACATCCGATTTCGTGTTTGACTTAAATGTAAATCTAGCACACAACAAGTCAACGGTAGAAAGCTTGGCAGATGGTGTAAATCGAATTTATTTTGCTGGAGATCCAAACATGCCCGTGAAAGAAGGCGCGGTAGTGGGCGGACGCTTGGGTGATATATACGCCAACAATATGATAAAGCGAGATAGACAAGGGCGTGTGGTCGTAGATAAAAATGGTCTTCCGCAACCCGAGACTGGTAAAGGTAACATGGAGGAGTATTTGCTTCAGCATCCTATTGGCAACATTCAACCCGATTTGTTGATGTCGGTGACACCTTCGTTTAACTTTAAAGGCATCTTGTTATCGGCAATGTTTGATATGAAATTTGGTGGCAGCATCGTATCTGTCTCAGAGGGTATGGCTACTTCAGTAGGAACATCGGCACGTACGGAATATCGTGGCGAGTATAAGGAATTGAATGGTAAGAGCGACTATTATATGGTGGTTCCCGGTGTGAAAGAAGATGGCAGCGAGAATGATATTCCCGTTAGTGCCCAAAGCTATTATTCTACAGTAGGTTTGTTTAAGTCGCAAAAGGGATATGCCGAGGAATTTGTACACGATGCATCGTACATCAAGCTCAAGGAACTTGCTATTGGCTACCAACTACCTAAGACATTGCTCAAACATACACCACTAACCCAATGTAAGTTGTCATTCGTAGCGCGTAATCTTTGCTTCCTCATGAAGCATACGCCGGGGAATCCCGATGGAGGTTATGATACCACTATGTTCTCACAAGCATTGGACTTCATGGCAGTACCTTACACGCGTACATTTGGCTTCTCTGTAAATTTAGGATTCTAAAATGAAAGGACTTAATTATATGAACAATAAGTTTTCTAACATACATCTGCTATTGCTGGCACTCACGTTGGGCGTAACCACTTCTTGTTATGATTTGGAAGATATGGGACACAACCCATACGAGATAGAAGACAAGACTTCTGAAGCTGGAACCGATACAGTAACAGAAGAGACAACAGGTAAATATGCCGACCTCAACCTCAACTTTAAAATCAGTAAAGACGACTCAGCTACTTGTAAGACCGACTTGGCTGGTGCCGCCTCTACTTTTCGTAACTTCTTGTATGAAGGATATTACAACGACTATCAGATAACGACCAATCTTAGTCATGATATCTATGCAGGCTATGTGGCTAACAACCAACCCAAACATGCGAAGAAATCGCCCGACTTTGGTTATGCTGATGGTTGGAGTGGCAGGCGGTGGGCTCATTTTTACAATGACCGCAGTTCGGAATATCGCACACTTTTGAGAGCATTCAAATTCAACGACACTCCCGACCGCTATAAAAATATGTTCTACATCACGCGCATCTACTATGCTTTTTTGGCGTTGGCGAATACCGATACTTATGGTGACATGCCGTTCAAGACATATGTGCAGGCTCGTATTCCCGAGACCAACAATGTGCCATATAACACACAAGCCGAGGTGTACGATGCGATGTTCAGAATGTTGGAACAAGCGGTTGACAGTATCAAGCCCGAAGATAATTCACAATACAAGGTGGATAAAGACGATATTTGCTATTTTGGCGATGTGAACAAGTGGCTACGCTTTGCCAACACGTTGCGTCTACGCATGGCTTTACGCATTTCGAACATTGATCCTGACCGTGCAAAGAAGGAAGGCGAAGCCGCCCTGAACAACAAGTATGGTTTGATGAAAGACAACGCTGACAACATGCAAACTGTTCCCAAGTATGCGCCTATCGAAATGGGAGGAATGGATGAAGGTGGATCCGAGAATGGACTCACCATGTGCAGTATTCGTTATAATGGCGAGAGTGTGATGTCGTGGGATTTGGAACAGTATTACCGCAACCTGAGTACAGGTGGAGGAACGTACAAGATACGTAAGTCGAGAAAAGAATTTGTCGAGAAAACTATTGATCCACGTTGCCTGGTAAGCTGGTACAGGGGAAACATGACACAAAGCATGATATCCGAGGGGAAAGAAAGTGTTCGTGAGGATTTCAAGGGATGCAAGCGAGGTGCCCAGGCACCAGACATTTCAATGTCCACGCTAAGCTATAGCTTGGTACGATGTCAACCCAAACCGTTATCAAAGAAACTCGATCCCAAGTACTGGTTCAACGACGCTCGTCCAACCGTATGGCTGGGCTATTCCGAGTCTTTGTTCCTTAAGGCAGAGGCTGCTCTGCGGGGATGGACTGGTACCGACCTCACACAGAATGCAGAAAATTATTTCAAGGCGGGTGTACAGGCATCCATGGATTATTACCAGATTGACAAGACCGAAGCTCAGTCGTATATCAATGGATTGAAGGTTTGGAATGATGGAGTCTTTAGCAGTGGCGACAAGGAACGCATTCTTGAAGCTATCATCACACAGAAATGGTTGGCTGTGTTCCCCAATGGCAATGAAGGATGGGCTGAGTTTAGGCGTACCGACTATCCTGTGCTGGCTAATCAACTGACGAACATGTCAGGTGGTGACGTTCCCGATGGAAAGAACATTAAACGTATTTTCTATCCCAATAGTGAGAACTCTAACAAAGCTTTTACTTCAAATCCAGACTTGTTGAAGATCAATTCGCAAGGGAAACGATTGTGGTGGGATGTAGAGGATACTAATGACAACAGCGGTAAGCGTATCAAGCCGAATAACTTCCGCATGGCAGCAGTGAAATAGACAAGCCGCTTTTGGTAACAAACAACTTTTGAAATGAAGTATAACTTTTCGTGAGGTGGTATATCTATCAGCAGGTGTTCAGGGGGAAGTGTTTTATATGCGCTTGTTTTTGGATACCTACTCATAAATTCAATGGGAATTGCGTAATTTATGCCAAAGCCTACAATGAAAATATCATATAGAACAATTATTATTATTTACTAACTAAAACAATGCTTATGAAACTACACAGACTTTTGTTTGTAATGCTGTTCATGATGCTTTTTTCAGGAATAGCAAAGGCGCAGCAGCCATACGGTGGATGCTGGCATCCAGATTATGTTAGGAACTGGTCTCCAGACACAGACCCTAACGCTAAGTTCAACCGTTCCAAGGTACCTTTGGCCAAAAGATTTAAGGAGCCTACCTTGATGAAAGCCAACAAAAACCAATACTATGAGGGACAGGTGTGCAATGCCACAATTTTGTTTCCAACATGTAGTAGTAGCCCCTCACAGGGAGCCAACAACTTCTTGGGCTATCAGCCCACCTACTGGCAGTATATGGACAAACTGGTATATTGGGCAGGTTCGGCTTCCGAAGGTATCATCATCCCTCCACCTGCTGGCTCAATTGATGCCGCACACCAGAGTGGTGTAAAGGTGTTAGGACAGATATTCTTCCCTCCTGCTTATTATGGTGGAAAACAAGAATGGGTTCGCCAAGTGCTGGAACAAGAAGGTGGCAAATATGTATTTGCTCGCAAGTTGTATGAGATAGCTAAATACTTTGGTTTCGAAGGCTGGTTTATCAATGAAGAAACTGGCGGAGGTTCCATTAGTGAATGGGAGGGCTTGATTAAGGAGTTTAATGAGATTGCTGATGCTGCTGGTGATACCGATATGGAGATTCAGTGGTATAATGCCAGCGGTTATCCCAACTCAACGATTCTGAAAACGCATAAGAACACTTCACAGTTCTTGGAGTATGGCTCAGTAGGTGATTATCGTAATCAGGCAGCAGCCTTAGGTGTGTCAGAAGCAGAAACTTTCAGTAAAATCTATGCAGGTATTCAGTGTGTGAACAGTGGACTCACTGGTTACGGCGCAACACTACGCAGGGCATTCCCTACGACGGGGCATGTTGGATCGGTAGACTTGTTCTGTCCTGAGGAACGTGCATGGAAAGACAATGTGAAAGCCTATTTGGGAGGCAGTTCGACAAATCAAGGGCCAACAGCTTATGCTGCCACCAGAAAAGTTTTCGAGTCTGAGGAGAAAGTGTGGGTGAACTATTCTGGCGACCCCTCTATTGATACAGACCAATATGGTTGGCCTGGCTTTTCTGGATGTATACTTGAACGTTCAGTCATTGACAAGATGCCTTTCATTAGCTCTATGTGTGTAGGCGACGGCAAACACCGTTTTGTAGAAGGAGAGAAACAAGGAACGCAAGATTGGTATCATAGCGGATTGCAAAGCATTCTGCCAACCTGGCGCTGGTGGATAGAAAATAAGGGAGATTTGAAAGTTAGTATAGACTGGGATGATGCTTGGAACATAGGTTCAAGTTTCAAAATAGCCGGTACGTTGACATCGGGCGACCACTTGATGCGATTGTACAAAACGCAAATCAAAGTGGAGACTGGTGGTGTTCTTCGTATTGTTTACAAGAATCCATCTAACGCAACAATCGAAGCAAAACTATCCACGGAAAGTTCTACTACACCTAATGAAACGCTGTCTGCTCCAAAACTGACAGAGAAGAATGGATGGACTATTGCTGATTTTGACTTGTCTTCACTCAACGGCAAAACTGTCTATATGATTGCACTCAACTTGAAGGCTGATGCCGACATTGCAGATTTTACCATGAATCTCGGTGCATTGGCAGTATTGCCTGCAGGGTATGCTCCTGAGAAGATTCAGGTTTCCAATTTCAAGACAACCAGTGTATTGAATGACGAGGGCGGCGACCTGCGCCTGACTTGGGATTATACTTACAATGACGATTTTGACCACTTCGACATCTATACTGTTAACCAAGACGGCACTCGCAACTTGGTAGGTCAGACGCGTGGTGAGGGTTTCTATATTCCCGAGGTTAAGCGTTCTGGACTTGACAGACACGTCGATGTAGAACTGGTACCAGTGATGAAAGATATGGTGCAACAACCAGCAGAGAAGATACAGGTAGACTATCCCGAGCCAAAGGCTCCTGTTGTGACACTTGCTCTCTCGAAAAGCTATGTCAAGGTGGGCGACAAAGTAACTCTTACCGCAAAGGGAACAGGCAATCCAACTTCTTTTGAGTGGATATTACCAGAGGGTCTTGAATTGGCCGAAGGCTCATCGCTTAGCGAATCATCTATCGTTGTAGTAGCTAAGAGCGAAGGCAAAAAGAAGGTGACGGTCAAAGCTACTAATGCGGTTGGTACATCTGAAATTGCTATCGATGCACTTGACGTTTTTGCAGCAGAGGAAGATCTCGGCTTGGTGACCAATGTGATAGTGAACAAGCGAGTAGTGAACTTCAGTGGTTCGACCAATGGGCAAGAGGTGCCGGCAAAGATTATCGACGGTGTGACCAATCCTGGTAGTACGAGTGATAAATGGTGCAATGTCAGTCCTGACAACTGGGCTGTCTTTGACCTGCAGGGAGTCTTCCGCATTTATGGCTTCAAGATATATGATGGCAATGCGGGTCCAGAGAGTGGTGTAGATCAGATTGATAATTACCAAATACAGGTGAGCAATGACATGAATACATGGACTACTGTTGTTGATGAGACCGGAAAAGAGGGAGTTACTATCAAAGAAAACTACATTGCGCCGGTTAAAGCTCGTTACATCAAGCTCATTCCTCATGTAAATGGAACGTTGCGTATTTGGGAATTTGAGGTGTTTGGTGTGTCGGACAACAACATGAAGATAACGGTAGACAAACAAATGACTATCAATGCTGGCACAAAACAGAATATCGTGGTGAAGTATGATCTCAATGGAGATTCTCGCGAGAATCCTTTCACTTGTAGTGCAGAACCTGATAACGATAATGTTTCAGTTGGAGAGATTACAGAGAATGTCGATGAAGGTACATTTACAATTCCTGTTACAGCCATGAAGATTATCGGTACGACCTCTCTAAAAATCCGGATTGATAACGGTGGCGCATATACAGAACGAGTTGTCAAATTTACCATTGATGATAAGACACGTCCCAACATATTGAAGGGAGGTAAGGCTACTTTACGTCTATACGATGCTGATTATTCTTTTGAAGCTCCTTACAAAGATCAGGAGTTGTCTACGCTCACCGATGGTGACCTAAGAGAGAATGCTTGTGAGGATGTAGAACACGTGTCAACGCATAAGGATGATGTGTGGGCTATCTTTACTGCACCAGATGAGAAGGGATGGAATCTATCGAAAGTGGTAGTAACTATTCCATACGATAACATGGGAACAGATGATAATGGTGATGATAGCCAAACTAACAAGGAAATCAAGATTGCTATGGGTGATGATTTGACGAGATTACCAATAATAAAGACATTTGATAATCTTGATAAGTTACCTATCAATTCTGATGGTACAATCAAGTTGGAGTGTATCTTGCCTGAATTCAAGAATGTTAAATATCTTGCTGTTATCTGTAACTTGAATGCCCTCCATTATCCATTGCTCTCAGAGGTTGAGGCTTACGAGCAGTTCCAGGAAGCAGTTCCTGTTGTAGAACCCGTAGAGATTAGTAACTGGAATGCTGATATCATTGTAGAACAGAAGGATGCAACAGACCACTCTTCTGAAACACTCGACACACAAGGGTGGTGCCTGTACACCAAAGATGTACAGGAAAAGGGTGCTATCTCTGATGCAAGTCGTAAAGTGGTAAGTAAATCGGGTATTCAATATCAACTCGCTGATTACACCCAAAATAATGCATATGTGATGAAAAATTCATGGGGCTGGCAAGAACTGACATTCGCGAAGCCCGTAAGTTGTGAAGAAGTATACATTTTAATGATATGTGCGAATGGTAGCGGAAATATTGGTGCCATGGCCAATTATGAAGATGATACATATACAATGATAAATTGTTATCCATCAGACTGGTTCGAAAGCTATGATGACGGTGAGGCTGCGGTTAGAGAGCTTGGACGTATCAAGAGAGGTTCTGATGACGATTTCCAAGAAAATGATATTGATGATCGTTATCAGTTCCGTCTCTATGAATATACCATAGAAACAGATAAGAGTAAGAAGATAAAGTCTGTTGGTTTTTATAATCAATCATGGGGAGGATCTATTCCTACAATTTTAGCTATCAGTCGTAAGGGAGTCTCTTTACCAACCAGCATCAATTCTTTTGCATCAGAGCAGGGCGAAGTAAAAATTGTTGGCATTTATAACCTCCAAGGTATGAAGCTCAACGCACCTGTTAAGGGATTGAACATCATCAAATTCTCCAATGGAACAACAAAGAAGGTGATGATACAGTAAGTGTACGTGGCACTTCAGCAAGTGGTGCCTAACTATAATTAAAGAGCGTGCTTCTCAAACTAATGGGAGGCATGCTTTTTTATGTAATTACTATTGGCAGAGTGCTTATGCACTTTTGGGTTTTAGCGGACAACAATATTAAAGACACTTTCATTGAAGGCTAAGGATGTTGGAAAAAATGAAAGTATATGAGCAAATGAAGTAAACAAGACAATGAACGCAAAGCGTTCTGCGAATATAACAAAGCTACTGGCAATATTTAGAGATATGCAGGACAAAGGACTGCTGTTCTGATGAAACGGAAATAAGTTTTTTCATCATTGCAATGGAATAGTACGGTCGTGTCGTGAAATCTCGTGAAATGCTGTTGCGACAGACATCTCATACAATGAACAAAGAGAGAAAGCTATTCTTCACTGACAAGCACATTTGTAGCCTAACTTAAATGTTGCCCTTACTGAATTTGCTTATTGTTTTGTAAATATAAATGACGAAAAAACGGGGTTTGAAAAGTTGCGAAATAGAAAAATAATAAGGAGAAAAGACGGGGACTATGGCACTTTTCGGGTTGAAATGTATATCGTTTTTACATTGAAGCATTGAGTTAAGGCGACAACTACATGCAAATAACAGCACTATAGAGCCACAATTGCAGCCTTAAAGCATTACTTTAACACGGATTTTTGCTTGTTTTTAAGGCATGAATGGAGGTAAAAATGCGACTTGTCGCACGCTTATTTTCGCAACACAATGATTAACTGTTACTTACAAAACTCGCTCAAAACTCGCGTATTTTCGACCGAAGGCAAAACTTTTTCAAATATTCAAATTATACGAGGGTGTTTGTCAAGTATTTTGATATTATTTTTTTAGGTTTTGAACCCCATGGCATCTCACTGTTGCATCAAGTTCTCAACCCACCTTTTTTCTCCTCCTTGCGAACTCAATGCTTCCAAACAATGTAGATAACAACAGGTGCCCCTATCAATGGCGTAACGGCATTGAGGGGCAAGACGCCCTGCGAACCCGGCAAGGTGCATATACATTGGCACAACAAAGCAATCACTGCCCCCATGAGCATGGTGAGGGGAAGCAGGGTGCGGTGGTTCTCTGTGCCAACCATTAAGCGAGCCATGTGTGGCACAGCAAGTCCAATAAATGCCACGGGACCGCAATAAGCCGTGGTAACTGCCGTCAACACCCCCGTTACCACCAATAGCCAACCGCGCACAGCACGCACATTGACGCCCAAGTTTTGCGCATACCGTTCGCCCAACAACAAGGCGTTCAGCGGCTTCATCAGTAGCATGGAGCCTATCAAGCCTACAATGATAGCGATGGTAAAAATGGGTAGTTGGGGTAAAGAGACATTGTTAAAATTGCCCATGCCCCATATCATATACGATTTAACGCCCTCTTGCGTGGCAAAGAAGTTGAGCAAGGCAATGACAGATGAGGATAAATAACCTATCATGATGCCAATGATGAGCAACATGACATTGTTTTTAACCCACTGTGAAAAGACTAAAATAATGCTTGTAACCACCATAGCACCCACAAAGGCAGCCAGCAAAATCGCCATAGCACCGCCCACACTGAACAAAGCCGTAGACATACTTCCCCCCATGGCTAACATTACTAATGCTACTCCTAATCCCGCCCCGCTGTTGATACCAAAGATTGAAGGTCCAGCTAAAGGATTTTGGAAAGCAGTTTGTAGTAGCAAGCCACTCACAGCGAGTGCTGCACCACAAAACAGAGCTGCAACTGTTTGTGGTAAACGAGATTCTAAAATGATGTAAGTCCAACTGTCATTACTCACATCCTTTCCACACAAGATGGAAAACACGTCTGCTGCTGGAATGTAAACTGACCCCAACAAAATGTTGAACATTACCAATAGGAGCATGGCAACACCCAACATTGCAAAGACAAACTTGTTACTTGTATGGCTCATCCTCATAATTCAAGTAGAAAAGGAAAAGAGTTTCAACTCATATCATAGCAACTATACACAGTGCTATTGATGCAAAGTTAGCCAAAAAGTGCGATATTTTCATTAACTTTGCGCACTGATTGCAAAAAAACACGTGATGGAAAATGAATTTACCCGTACGGAAATGCTGTTTGGAAGCTCTGCCATAGAAACGCTGAAGCACTCACACGTTGCGGTCTTTGGCGTAGGAGGAGTGGGTAGTTACGTTGTTGAAGTACTGGCAAGGAGCGGTGTGGGCGAACTGACATTAGTAGACAACGATGAAGTGAGTATCTCTAATCTCAACAGACAGTTGGTGGCATTGCACTCCACCTTAGGACAAAAGAAGGTAGCGGTGGCTCGCCAACGCATTTTAGACATCAATCCCAGCTGCAAAGTGCATACCCATAGCCTGTTTTATCTGCCAGAAACGGCAGAACAGGTAGACTTGTCCGCCTGTGATTATGTCGTAGATTGCATTGACACCATGGCGGCTAAGATAGAATTGGTGAAACAGTGTCATCAACTACAGTTGCCCATCATAGCCAGTATGGGAGCTGCCAACAAGATAGACCCCACCCAGTTCAAGGTGGCAGACATCAGCAAAACGGCAATGGATCCACTGGCGAAGGTACTAAGAAAGAAACTCCGAAAAATGGGTATTACACACCTTAAAGTGGTTTACAGCGAGGAGCCACCTCGCAAGCCCTTTGAAATAGAGTCGACAGCAACATCTACCTCACCTCTCGAAGAAACGGTAAAAGCACCTACCACCAACCAAAAACGAACGATACCAGCCAGCAATGCCTTTGTACCTGCAACGGCAGGACTAATTTTAGGGGGCGAGGTGGTAAAGGATTTGATACGAATGAAGAACGCAGCTTCTGATTAACAATCCTGTAAATGAGCAAGGATGTGGTCTCGACATTTCTCCATGAGCCACTTTGGCGTACTGGTGGCACCACATATCCCAATGGTCTGCACACCCTGAAGCCAGTTGAAATCTATCTCATCTACATCCTCTATTTGATAACTATTGGGATTTACACGCTTACACTCCATGTACAACACTCGTCCATTGGAACTCTTGCGTCCACTCACAAACAGAATTAAATCATGCTTCGATGCAAAGTTTGCAATGTTGGGCATTCGATTGGCCACCTGTCGGCAAATGGTGTCAAAGCTCCGAAAAGAAGCAGTAGAGGCTATATGGTTTTGGATATAACTAATTATTCTATGAAACTCATCAAGACTTTTCGTTGTTTGCGAATACAGATAAATATCCCGTGAAAAGTCCAACTGCTTGACATCTTCAAAATTTTCAATGATGATAGCCTTGTTCTGCGTTTGACCTACGAGTCCCAACACTTCTGCATGCCCATTTTTTCCAAAGATCACAATCTGTGCATCCTGATGCGTATCAAACTGTTTCTTGATGCGACGCTGCAATGCTAACACCACAGGACAGGTCGCATCAATAATCTCTATGTTGTTTTTCTTCGCCAACGCATACGTCTCGGGAGGCTCTCCATGGGCGCGCAACAACACTTTTGCATTGTGAAGATTTTGCAACTCTTGATGTGTAATGGTTTCTAAGCCCTGCTCATGCAGCCGTTTCACCTCCATGCCATTGTGCACTATGTCGCCAAGACAATATAAGGTTTCGCCTTTTTCTAATTCTTCCTGTGCTTTCTGTATCGCTGTTGTCACCCCAAAGCAGAAGCCACTCCCACTGTCTATTTCTATCTGAATCATCACACTACTTCTCCACTTCAATGTCAATAATCACCTTTGGCTGGTCGGGGTCATTGGTAATCATGAGGACACGAGGCTTGCTACGCACCTTTTTCAATTCCTCTTCTACCACTGTTACCTTGAGTTTAGCGACCTTACCTGGTTCTATGCGTGATTTGTTCATAGCAACTTTTATACCGCCAGTAAACATCTGAAGCCGCTCAATCTCTAAGGTTGCTCGCCCCATATTTTGAATCAAGATTCTTCCAGACTGCTTTCTCTTATTACCAAAGTTCCCTAAATGGAGGGTTGTTGCCGAAAGTTGCATTTTTGGCATAGCTATTCGAGCCTGTTCGCCAGCGTCCTTGAAGTCGGGCAAGAGTACTGCAGAGACCGTCAGTTCTTTGGTTGGAGCCACTTTATCACCAGGAACAAAGCCTAAATAAATGCTTGTTTGCGTAAGTCCATAATCACGTATCTTCCTCGAATCGAGTGTAACGGTGGCGACACCTGCATGCCCTGGAGCCAATCGCGACGGTGACATTTCTGCTTGCAAATAAGAAGGAAGGTGCATCAGTACAGGCTCTGCCATCTCGTTTGTGGTGTTTTTAATATGAATTTTGATTTGAGGACGGTCACCACGGTTCACATCATCAAACTCAATGTTATTAACATCGGTTTGGAGTTCACCGAGATGAAAAGGATAATCTCCTGCAAAATCGACAATTTCTTCCACAACCTTGCCCCTCAACCTCAAGAGGTAGGGTTGGGTAGAGGCATTGCTAAGGAGTGCTATTTGCTTTTGGAATGTTCCCAACAACTTGCTATCATACACCACTTTAATAGTGGCTGACGTCTGCGGAGCTATCGGCTTGCGTGGATAGTCCACAGTAGTACACCCACAATCGGTCATCACTTTGTTAATCAACAAATCCTGATGCCCAGTATTCTTAATCTCATATTCAGCGGTAACTGGATGCTTAAAGATGATTTGTCCACAATCTATGACTTCATTTACTGCCCTTATCTGCTGCCCATGAACAAGGACAGGCAGCGCAAGGAATGTCAATGCAATAATTATTCTATTCATTTTTCGTTTATTTTCAATGTCTGACCTGCAGCTCTTCCATTAAAATCAGGACTGTACGCACATTGAATGGTACAAATTCCTGTTTGGTATGTGCCGGCTCTATCTATAAAATATTCTGTTTCTATCACATGCTTCCCTTTGCTAAGCTGATCAAAATAATACGAGGTCACATTATCTTTGGGTGCATAGTAATACCCCCAAGCATATCCGCTTCTTTGATGCAGAGGTTCAAGACAGGCAGCACGCTTATCTTGTAGTTGTACAAAATCGTAATCACGATTGGCTTCCACAACCAATCTCACAGTCACTCTATCGCCAACTTTGAAAGTCTGTACGGGTTTACCATCACGCAACAGCGTGCGTGTCACCTTGAGTCCAGAGGATTGGTCAACCACTTCGGTCGACTTTTGCATAAACTGAGCATAGACAGCTCCCCAAGATGTACCAACTGACGTTTTGTCTATCGTTAGTTGTCGCATATCTTTTCCTGTCTTAGCTGTCTTCACATAGCCCAATCCTGCTGTGGCATTGGGCATTTCAAGCGGTTGCCCATTGAGTTGAAAGCAATCGGATTGAGCGCCTATTGTTAGTTTTTGTGTCTGTCCATGCAAGAAAGCATAAACAGCATTGACACTGTTTATCGGCGTATCCCATGCTTGCGTACGCTTGGACTGTAATAACCAGCGTTGCATCTCCTCAATGCTGGGGTCGTTAGGCTTTAAGAGCTTCATCGCTTCAATAGCGGCTACTTGTGTAGGAATGCGATAGCTGAACCAAGAATAGTTGGCACGTGGCGCATCAAAATATCGTCCCATCTCCTCGGTGTACACCGTATATTCCTGTATACTCTGCAAATATTCATTGGCTTTGGCTTGTTTTCCGTAAATCGAAAGTATCACTGCCGTTCTGGCTTTACCATAGATAGACAAGACTGTGGGCTGTTGGCTGAGCAAGTTCACCATATAGTTTATATTTCCATTGCTACGCTTATCCAACAACGCATACGTGTAGAGACAGTTACAAGCAAATTCAGAAGGGAATAAATCTTTCTCTCCTTTCGCCTGTCTTGCTTTCAATTCAGCAACCTCTTCGCTCAATTTTCTATCCAAAAAGCGTAATGATGATGCTATCATGGACTGTGTTGAGGTTTGCTGACCGATGAGTGTATTCAACCGAGCGAGGGTCATTACAACAGCAACTGTCATGTAGCGACTGCCCGACATGCCTTTCCACCAACTGAAAGAGCCATCCGTATTTTGCAATTTAGATAGTTTTTGAAGCAACGAAGTTAAACGATAAGACATCATATTGCTATCGAAGAACTCAACCAATTGCTGTTGTTGGTAGGTCTCATTCTGTGCATTCATCACCCAAGGAGTTTCGTTCAGGAGCACCGTCTTGAGTTCTTTGTTCTTTTCTAACGCACTGGTCAACGATGTTTCCTTACCCTTTTCCTGCTTCCATAATTTAATAACAGATTGTAGTTGTGGCACTTCGTTAAACAAATGTTGCCCAATGCTATTGGCATAGTAAGCCGCCACTAAACTCATGGCATTGTCATCGTCTATATTCCCCATGTTGGGAAGTGCCTGAACCATTAACCATGCTGGCTGTTGGGTATATTCTACGGTCAGCAAGTTGCGGTCATCGTGAGTAGGAAAGAGCTTTTGCAAATCAATGGTCTTCACCCCTTTGTCATGCAAGGTAAAAGGTACGGTGGTAGTAACCCATTCGTCATCGGTCAAAATAGGCAGATAATGTTGCTCCCCGTCACTATAGTTTTTACCCTTTGCCGTAAAGCGTACAACGAGTAGAGACAACTTCGGATGCGCTTTCAACAGTTGAACTATATCGATAGCGAAGGTAACTACATCAGTTGCCTCGGGCTGCAACTCATACGACTTTTGTTGGGTAAACACCACTTTCTCGGTGGCTGGGTCAACAAGTTCAATACGTGCCATTCCTGTTTCAATGCGTTGAGAAGTACTCATCACACGTGTCGAAAGGGTAAGCTGGTCACCCTTGCGTACGAAACGAGGCATATTAGGCTGAATCATGACGGTCTTTTGCGCCACCGTTTCGTCCATTAACAAGCCATGGCGCATCTCCTCATCGTGAGCTAACCCCATGAATTGCCATGTTGTCACACTCTCTGGCAACGTAAACTTCAAACTTACTTGTCCCTTGTCATCTGCAATCAAGGCAGGAAAGAAGAAAGCCGTTTCATTAAAGTTTTCACGAATAGTGGGCTGAGTACTCGACTTTGTCGAAGAATCCACTTGCGATGCGGACATTGCTTCTTTCTGTTTTTGTTGTAAAGACTTGTCATCATGAACCCCATCCACACTCATTGTCTCTTCGCTGAACGCTTCTGCCTTGGACATGGCATTTAGTTTACTAAGTGCCCGCGTCCTGACACCGCCTCCATAGCCAATTGCAACAACTTCATCACTCTGTCCAAAATCAGCAAACACGTCGTCAAAATGAGTAAAGTTGATAGGAGTTTCGCGCAATGGTGTAAACGGTGCATCGCCATAAAGCATTGCATTTCCAATGTTAGGCTTTTCCCAAAAGGTAGTAGCCCATGCTGGTTGATACGGAATGTAGTATCTCCATGCATGTTCCTTGATTTCTTGCAGCGTTTTATCGAACAACACTGCCATGAGTTGTGCTTTGGCAGGCTTGCCATTAGGAGTCTTTATTTGTAAGGTCCATGTTTCTTTTTGCCCTGGTGTGAGTCGGTTGCGGAAGGTCTTCCATGTCAACATCAGCCTTTTATCTGGTTGAGGCTTCGCAATGAGTTGCCTATGCGTGTAGCATTTTCCATTCTTCACCCAAGCGTAATTCAATAGCAGTCCGTCGGCATATTGTGACTGGTACTTCAACTTTTTCTTGATAATTTGGTTGCTCATAGCCAAACTTCCACTCTCAATCACACGGTCGCCAGCAATGAAAGAATAAACCACATGCACATTGGAATCCGAAGAACCCAACATCAGTTGCACAGGTTTGCCATCGTTAGGGAATGTTGTATCGGTAAGATAGAAGAAGTCAGAAGTCTTAAAGGCAGGTTTCTTATCGTCCAATGAGAATGTATAGAAGGTGTGGTTCAATGTATCCTGTCCACAAACCGCTATTAAATGATGTTCACCAGAGGATAGCTTTTCCAATCCATGGAGCGTGGGTTGATTGGCTTTTACATGATACGATTTACCGTCAATCGTGTAACGAACGTCTCCATCAATGGCTACTCCCATGCTGTTAAGGTAAGTAAAAGTCATCGGTTTGATGCTATCCATGCGACTTTGTTTTGCCAAATCGCACAAAAGCGTTGTAGGTTTGTCGCTCAACATCAAGGCATTTTCGGCATGATGAGTTTCTCCAGCTCCATCGGTTACATCCACTTTTGTCAAGAACGAATAATGTTGAGGTGCTTGGTTGCTCTTTTCAGGCATTATCATGGGGACATTGATGACAAATTTTCCGCTGTTATCGGTTGCCAAGGTATCCATGTCTATCGTAACGTTTTGTGTTCTATCCCTCATTTCGAAATATCTCCAAAGCATTGGCGAGCGTGTAATCGTGTATTTCACTTGCGCTCCTGCAACAGGAACACCAGCAAAACTCTTCACATGTCCTGCCAACCTTACTGTATCGCCCTCTTGATATTTCGTTGAAATGGTATCAAATTCAACATAAAAAGTGGGACGCTTATATTCCTCAACCGACAACGACGCATAGGCGTCTCTTCCCTGATTAGAGCGCAAAGAATACGTGCCAGTGAGTCCCGTTGAAGGTAAAACAAAGTCTGCCACAGCCGTACCGTACTCATCGGTCGTCACTTTTTGTACCCCCACCTCTTTATAATTAGCATCTCTCAAGGTCAAAGTGAGCGTTTGATGCGTTGCAACGGTAGTCTCCTTACCATTGATTAAACGATAAGCAATAGCCGAAGCGTGCACCGTTTGACCTGGTCTATAGATGCTACGATCAGTAAATAGGTGCACATATAGAGCGTCTGATTTCTTCTCTTTAGGGAAAAATCCATAACCATTGAGGTAAGTCATCGCACATGCCTTGTCGCTTTGGGTATAAGGATAAGCATAGTACGTTCTGTTCTCTTTTATTGTCACTGTCACTTCGCCTTCCTGATTGCAAGTGTAGACCTGCTGCTTATACGCTCTTCCGCTTTGCACATCTTTTCTCAGTTGTATCTTGGCACCTGGCAATGGCTGCCCAGTAGTAGCACTCACCGCAACCATTCGCAATTGATGATGAGGCAAAGACTGAGACAAAAGGTAGACATCACTGACACGGAGCAATGCTCGTTGTGGCTTTATCGTCTTATTATCGGTCGTCAATTCAACCAGATAAACGCCAACAGGCAGCCCCTTGATAGTCATGGTGTCACGCACAATCTGATAATCGGGCATCCCAACATATTGCTTACTGGTTGTGTAGACTGGTGTCTTGGCATCGATATGCGGTCGCAAACGTGCATAATCACGGGCGTCATTGGGGTCTAACTGGGTGTCTCCATTTACATTCACTCGCCACACCGCCATGTTCAATTGTTGGATATTGCAAAGCTGCAAGACAACTACCTGCCGTTCGTGATGAGGAATTGTCATCGCATCGCCGAGTGAAACATGGAAAGTGGGCAAAGTAAGTCGTGTCTTGGCATTGCGAAGAATATTGATTCTTGACCACGCACCCCATTTCATCAACGCATAATTGATATATTGTATCTTTTGTTCTGCGCTGATATCCTCTGCATCTTCCATACATCGGTAACGTTCAATTGCCACTTCGCCAGCCTCTGTCAGGTCTTTATACACAGCAATTAACGAGTCTAATTTCTGAATATATTTCGACTTTTTAGCTTGCAAAACGTCCGAACGATATTTTTCTCTCAAGTCATACAACGCCGTTATACAGGCGGCTGGTCGATTGTCATGCGATAGATAATACTGATGAAGAAGGTCATAGCGTTGTGCTTCAAAGCCCAATACATGCAATAAGTCATGATTAAAAATCTTACTGTCTACGCCCGAAACCGTAAAAGGTTCGTACGTTGCCGACTTATAGGAAGCCAACAACGCAGGCTCTGCCAACGACTGTTTGAAGTATTGTTCACTCAACGTGACACTGTTGTCGCCCAAAGTTAGATTCTCTGCATATAGCTTGCCCAACGCCGACTGATACACAGCCGCCAAAACACGGTCATTGCGCTCTGCTTGGCGTAGTCTCTCTTTGAGTTTAGTCAACTCGACAGTTGCCGAATCGGGCGAAATTTGTGTAGCTATCGACCCGTGTAAAAACGATGCCTTCAAGAGGTGACCGTATTTTTGTTCTGTTTCTGCCTTCTTGATAATCTGCTCCAGCACATGGAGTGAAGTTTTGGGAAGGTCTTTCTGTTCTGCCTGCTCGTACTTTTTCCAACGAACAGCGAAATTATCTGCTTTCATAGGAGAGGATATTAATACCAATACCATAACCCATAAGGTAATCAATCTATTCATAACCTGATATTTTATAGATGTACATCGAGCTGGTGAATCCACCAATTCTTCTTTTCTATCTCAAAAGAAGACTACTCTCTACTATATGCAAATGTACATAAAATTTGTGATTTATAAGTCTGTGGGATAAAGAAAATACTTTTTTGTTTCACAAGCGACACAGCTCTTTGGTTGAAGGAAGGTGGTGAATGGTCAATTGGTTGTAGCAACAAAATCCCTTTAGTGCAAAAGCTACGTCTGTTAATCGTTATCCGTTTGGATAAAAACAACGGTTATATTTTGTCCTATTATTTTACCAAAAATTGACCATCTAAAATCTTCGAAATAGAAAAAATCAATAGGCAAACGATGGACAAAAATGGGCTGATTTTACCAAGATAGATGTCTTTTCAAGCTAAAACATTGACTTAACGGTCTTGAAAACATACAATAGAGTTGTTGTTCACATGCTTTAGCAGCCTTAAAGCATGCAAATAGTAAGCTTATCTCAATGCTTCAGCCGCCAAGAAAAGGTAAAAAAGAGAAGAAAAAGACAAGACATTGGCATAACATATTCAATAACAACAGATTACAAACACCGCTCAAAACTTGCGTATTTGCGACCAACTTTGTCGTTGGTTGTTTATACGCGAGTTATGAGAGGCACTTTGTAAAGATAATTCAGCATTTATTATCTTTTCATTCTGCATAATATCAATCTTACAAATGCAGTTTTTGAGGGGCGTTTTTCGGTGCAAAATTCTATCCTTCAATGAAAGAATTGTGAGGACGGAAAGCAACCATTAACTTGAAAATGTCCTTAAAATTTGCATATATGTAATTTATAAGTTACCTTTGTGATATGAAATACAGACAAGTTGTTGCATATAAAACATACTTTGATGATTTTTTTAAGGACCAAAATGAGAAAGTTCAGAAGAAAATCATTAAGGTCCTTGATATTGTGGAGCAAATAGAGCGTATTCCACAAAACTATCTTAAATATATCGAGGGTACGAATGGCTTGTTTGAAATACGCATACAGCTGGGCAATAACATCTTTCGCATCTTTTGTATTTTTGATGGAAACCAACTTGTAGTCTTGCTAAGTGGCTTTCAAAAGAAAACACAAAAGACGCCAAAGTACGAAATAAAACGTGCTGTAAAAATAATGAACGACTATTATAACGATAAAAAGGAGGAAAGGAAATGATGAATAATCTAAAATCTCTCGACAATATAAAGGATCAATATTATGGTGCTGTTGGCACGCCTAAGCGTGATGAGTTAGAGCGCGAATTAGAATCTTTGCGTATAGGATTGAAAATAAGGGAAGCTCGTGAGCACCTTAATATGACGCAAGAGCAATTAGCCAATCGGATTAATAAGAAACGCTCCTTTATATCTAAGGTGGAAAGTAATGGTGAAAATATAACATTAAAAACACTTTTTGATGTGGTAGAACGGGGGTTAGGTGGAAAGCTAAATATTGAAGTTTCTTTCTAGGCTGGTTCTATAAAAGATACCGAAAATGTTCACCTGTTAGGATAAATGTTGTCGTTTCAGGAAAGAATTGACCTTGTTTATCCAAATATAATTGTGAGGAGTGAACAATTTCAGGATACATTATTTTTGGTTTATTAAAATCTTCCTTTCTTTAGCGGTGCAAAGAAGACAAACAGGCACACCTGACTGCCATTGTGGCACTTGTAATTAAAAGGCATATCTTTTGAATCTACTCTAAGGAGAAACGATTTTACAAAAAGAAAGGAACACAAGATATGACATTTGACAAATTTACAATTAAAGCACAGGAGACGGTTCAAGAGGCTTTGCGCATTGCAGAACAAGCAGGACAGCAAAGTATAGAGCCAGTACACTTGTTGCAAGGGTTGCTAACCAAGGGGAAAGAGGTAACCAACTTTATTTTTCAGAAGTTAGGTGTCAATCCCTCACAGATACAGCAGCTTGTGCAAAGCGAAATAGCCCACTTACCCAAAGTGAGTGGCGGACAACCTTACTTTAGCAATGATACTGATAAAGTGTTACAAACAACGGTAGACCTCTCACAAAGTATGGGTGACCAGTTTGTAGGGTTAGAACCCTTATTGTTAGCATTGCTCACAGTAACTACAACAGCCAGCAGGATTTTGAAAGGTGCTGGATGTACAGAAAAAGAGATGCGTAAAGCCATCGAGGAACTCAGAAAGGGTGATAAAATTCAAACGCAAAGTGGAGACGAAAACTACCAAGCCTTAGAGAAGTATGCCAAAAATTTGGTGAACGACGCACGGGCAGGAAAGTTGGATCCTGTAATAGGTCGTGATGAAGAGATTAGACGAGTGTTACAGATTCTAAGTCGGCGTACCAAGAACAACCCTATATTGATAGGAGAGCCAGGTACTGGTAAGACAGCTATTGTGGAAGGTTTGGCTGCCCGCATTGTGCGAGGCGATGTACCTGAGAACTTAAAGAACAAACAATTGTACTCTTTGGACATGGGTGCATTGGTAGCAGGTGCCAAGTACAAAGGTGAGTTTGAGGAACGACTGAAGAGCGTCATTAAAGAAGTTACCCATGTCAATGGTGACATCATTCTTTTCATAGACGAGATTCATACTTTGGTAGGTGCAGGGGGTGGAGAAGGTGCAATGGATGCAGCTAACATCTTAAAGCCAGCCTTAGCTCGAGGTGAGCTACGTGCCATAGGAGCCACGACACTAAACGAATATCAGAAGTATTTTGAAAAAGACAAGGCATTGGAACGTCGTTTTCAAACCGTATTGGTAGAAGAGCCTGATGAGTTAAGCTCTATCTCTATCTTACGTGGACTAAAGGAGCGTTATGAGAATCACCACAAAGTAAGAATTCAAGACGATGCTTGTATTGCGGCAGTTCAGTTGTCTGAGCGATACATCAGCGACCGTTTCTTGCCCGACAAAGCTATTGATTTGATGGACGAAGCGGCAGCTAAGCTGCGCATGGAGCGCGACTCATTGCCAGAAGAGCTGGATGAGATGACTCGTAAGTTGAAGCAGTTGGAGATTGAACGCGAAGCGATCAAACGCGAAAACGACGAGGTGAAGATTAAACAGCTGGACAAGGAGATAGCCGAACTTAAAGAACAAGAACAATCGTTCCGTGCAAAATGGGAAAGCGAAAAGAACTTGGTCAACAAGATTCAGCAAGACAAACAAGAGATTGAACACTTGAAGTTTGAAGCCGATCGTGCCGAACGCGAGGGAAACTACGAACGAGTAGCCGAGATTAGGTATGGAAAACTACAAAGTTTGCAAGCTGATATTGAGAATGTCAAGAAGCAACTCAAGGCAACTCAAGGTGGTGAAGGCATGGTGAGAGAAGAGGTAACAGCCGATGATATTGCCGAAGTAGTAAGCCGATGGACTGGAATACCCGTTACAAGGATGCTGCAAAGCGAGAAAGACAAGCTGTTGCACTTAGAGAATGAACTGCATCGACGGGTGATAGGACAAGATGAAGCCATTGTAGCTGTTAGTGATGCGGTAAGAAGGAGTAGGGCTGGATTGCAAGATCCTAAACGTCCGATAGCATCGTTCATCTTCTTAGGTACAACAGGTGTGGGTAAGACCGAGTTGGCAAAGGCGTTGGCAGAATATCTATTCAACGACGAGAGCATGATGACACGTATTGATATGAGTGAATATCAAGAAAAGTTTAGTGTGTCAAGACTTATCGGTGCGCCTCCTGGATATGTAGGCTATGACGAAGGTGGACAACTCACTGAAGCCGTGAGACGCAAACCTTATAGCGTTGTGCTATTTGACGAGATAGAGAAAGCGCATCCAGACGTCTTTAATATCTTATTACAAGTATTGGACGATGGTAGACTAACGGACAACAAAGGACGTACAGTGAACTTCAAGAACACTATTATCATCATGACTTCTAACTTGGGGAGCCAGTATATCCAACAACAAATGCAGGATATGACACCCCTCAATCGAGAAGAGAAACTTGAGCATACAAAGCTTGAGGTGATGAATATGCTTAAAAAGACAATTCGTCCAGAGTTCTTGAACAGAATTGACGAAACTATTATGTTCTTGCCATTGACCAAGCATGAGATTGCGAACGTGGTTGAGTTACAAATGAAAGCCGTAAAACATATGTTGCAAACTCAAGGCTTTAGCCTTGAATGGACGCAGGGAGCTATTGATTATCTCTGTGACAAAGGCTACAATCCAGAGTTTGGAGCGCGTCCTGTAAAACGTGCTATCCAACGATATGTACTCAACGACTTGTCTAAAAAGCTATTAGCTGGTAAGGTAATGAACAATCGTCCTATTAAGATTGATGGAACACCTGATGGACTAACGTTTAGCAATGCATAACCTACAACGAAGAACAAGCACCTAAACCTCTCGGTATAGAGGGGTTATGGTAAACCTATATGTAAAAAAGAGCGGACTACAAACCGCTCTTTTTTGCGTTTTATCTCTATGGCAAAGCCTGCTGAAATTTCACTTGAGTATTTTTCTTCCATTGATGACGTATATTCCTTGTGGCAATCTTGACAAATCATCTCCCACATGTTGTCCATGAAGATTATAAATACGATGGGTGTATGATGACGGATGAATTGCCGGAAAAGATTGAATACCATTGGTTGTGGAGCGTGGACCCACTACCTTTACATCATCAAGAAAAAGCCTACGATCGGGGACAAACTTAATCACCGTTGCGCCCTTTCCCTCAAAAGGAACAGAAATGGTAGTCCATGCATCCGTTTGAAGCGAGAAACTATCAAGCAACTTGTCATTGATATAAACATCCACAGAATTTCCGTCATTACCAAAAGGAGCTGCTACGAAAATCAAAGTATCAGTTCCAATAGCCATAAAAGAGGGAGAATAAACAATTCCTACTCCGTTTTTTGCTAAACCAAATCTTGCACATCTATCGCCACCATAAGCCGCACCAGAGGGTACTGTCCACCCTTGTACATCTGGTAAATACTGAGATCTTTGAGTAGCTACTCGCCCACGAAAGCCTCCTGAGTTCCCTCCTGTGCCATGACATTGATTAAAAGTCTCGTGAAATAGAACACCATCTGGCAATGGAGCGGCAGTATCATCTGCAGTACGGGTTCCAACACTCAACTGAAAGGAAACTGTCCCATTGGTATGACGCTGAATGTTTGTGAGGTTTTTATTCATCAGCATGCTACCTTGCGCATTGGCATGAAAGAGATTGGCAGCTGGTTGCGAAGTTGGAGTGAGACAGTTGTTACCTTTATAAGGATAAGGGTCGCCTGCCACCTCTGCTGAATGAAACATTCCCAAGCTGGTAAGATATCGGTCAGAGCCGTCGGCATGAAAGATAGTGCATCGTTGGTGGCTATTATCTGTATTTACTTCGTTGTCGATCCATGCCTGAGCGTCATAGTCAACATGAAGAACAAGTAGTCCCTCACCATCCAAATACGCATCCCATTTGGTTTTTGCCCTGTTTTCCAACAGATAATATTCATTGAGGTGTCCATCATTATATAAGATATAACTCTCTCCTCCTTCGCTCAATGGCTTGACGTTTTGTACCAGCGTGTCCTTTGTGAGCTTGTGAGGTGTCATCCAACCACAAAACATTCGCTCATAGCTCGTATAACCTGCTGGTACAAATGCATTACCGTTGTATGCTCCTTGGTCCATAATATCCCAAGTACACATGCCATAATTTTCTTGATTTACAGTGTCGTACATGTCGGGAAGACCCAATAAATGAGAGAACTCATGACAGATAGTACCGATACCGTCTATCTGGTGAGCACCTATCAACTCGGCACTGCAAGCATAAGGACGAATAGTAACCCCGTCCAACGTTAGGACATCATTGGTGGAGGAAAGTTCGGATTGGTGTGGCCAAATGGTTTGAGGATCAGTTTTGTACGTTGTATTTTCGCCCTGACCTGCATATAAGATGTAAATAGCATCGACCTCTCCGTCATGATTCCAATCATAATCGGCAAAATTAACTTGTGCTTCGACGGCTCTGCATGCTTCTTTCACCATTTCCTCAGGACGAATATCCTCTCCTGCTTTATTATTTGCACCGTAATAGGCATAAGAATGGGACAGGTTGATAGGTCCTTTTACGTCGAAAGCCAAATCAAAAAGTCCATTACTTTGAGCCTTGAAATAATCCTTTACACTGCCCTTAAAACCAAGTTCATGCTGAAAATTGGGCGTGTTACAAATGTTTTCATAAAGAAAAGGCGTATGTTCAGGAAGAAATTGCTTGTTTGGAAATTGCACTAAAAGCAGCAACGCCTTTTTTATTTGTAGTTTATTTTTCTGTAATATCTTAGCGGTGGCTAATTTTCTATGACGTCTAACCTGATTGATTTGACTTCGAGTGGCAGCAGCGGTACGCTTTAGATTCGCTAAATCTAATGCTTCAAAGCCGCCCAAAACAGTATTATAAATGTATTGTCGTCCATCTTCTGCCTGCATATAGTGAAGATATTCGTCGCCAACAAGCGTTGCCAAAACCTCACGTCCATCCGTTAAACGAATCGTCGTATATCCCTTTCGCTTTGCAGGAATAGCATTTACACAGAGCGTTATACAGAGAATGAGGAGAAAAACAAGAGTTCGCTTCATCATATTTCAAAATAGTAAAAAACTTATTGAATGGACTTCATAGTAAAAGACAAGGTTGGTAAAATTTGTATTGACGTCATTCAACTACAGCCTTTCTTGTCACAAAGATAAATAAAATTAGCCATTGCATGAATAAAAATGAACAGAAAAGCTGCATTATCATTTTGAATCTTCATTGATTTAACGTATCTTTGCAATCACAAACACAACTATTTCTTATGGAAAACAAACTAAAAGAGTCGGTAGAATTACCTGACAACGCTTTCAGAGAACTGAAAGAAGGAGAAGAGTATCAACCTGTGATGAACCCAAAACAAGTTTATCCCGAAGTAAATGCTTGGTCAGTGACATGGGGTATCGTAATGGCAATGCTGTTTTCAGCAGCAGCTGCGTATCTTGGGTTAAAGGTAGGACAAGTTTTTGAAGCTGCCATTCCTATCGCAATTATTGCTGTGGGCGTATCTACCGCTACCAAACGAAACAAAGCTCTGGGTGAGAATGTCATCATACAGAGTATCGGTGCTTGCTCTGGAGCAGTGGTAGCGGGAGCTATCTTCACACTGCCCGCTATTTACATCCTACAAGCAAAATATCCTGAGATGAGTGCTTCGTTCCTCAAAATATTTATGAGTTCGGCATTGGGTGGCATCATAGGCATCTTATTCCTCATTCCTTTCCGTAAGTATTTTGTTAGTGATATGCATGGAAAGTATCCCTTTCCTGAAGCTACGGCTACGACACAAGTCCTCGTCAGTGGAGCAAAAGGAGGCGCACAAGCCAAACCTTTACTCGTTGCAGGATTGGTTGGTGGCGTGTACGACTTCATTGTTGCTACGTTTGGTTGGTGGAATGAAAACTTCACCTCACGTGTCATGGGCTGGGGCGAACAAGTGGCAGACCAGGCAAAGCTTGTCTTCAAGGTCAATACTGGTGCCGCTGTCATGGGATTAGGCTACATCATTGGACTCAAATATACCTTTATTATCTGTCTTGGATCATTTGCCATCTGGTGGCTTATCGTGCCAGGACTCTCCTTATTCTTTGGCGATACCATCCTCAACATTGGTGGAACGGTTGTTTCGATGCCTGTAGGAGAGATGTCACCAGAAACCATATTTGCCACTTATGGCAAGAGCATCGGTATCGGTGGCATTGCAATGGCTGGCATTATTGGCATTATTAAGAGCTGGGGAATCATAAAGAGTGCCGTTGGATTGGCTGCTCAAGAGATGAAAGGTAAGGACAATAGTAAGAAAGAAGAAATACGTACTAGACGTGACATCTCGTTCAAAGTCATCGCCATCGGGTCTATTGCTGCCATTGTCATTACCTTCTTGTTCTTCCTCTTCGGTGTTATGAACAACTTTACCCATGCACTCGTTGCCATTCTCTTGGTTGCTGGTATTGCCTTTTTGTTCACTACGGTAGCTGCAAACGCCATAGCTATTGTTGGAAGTAACCCCGTGTCAGGCATGACTTTGATGACTTTAATCCTTGCCAGTGTTGTCATGGTTGCCGTAGGACTTAATGGTCCTGAAGGTATGTTGGCAGCCCTCATCATGGGAGGCGTGGTATGTACTGCACTATCCATGGCTGGTGCCTTTGTTACCGACTTAAAAATTGGATATTGGTTGGGTACGACACCTGCCAAACAAGAAACATGGAAATTCCTTGGAACATTGGTAAGTGCTGCCACCGTGGGCGGAGTAATGATGCTGTTAAACCAAACTTACGGCTTTGACCCTGAACAACAAGGCCACTTAGTTGCTCCACAAGCCAATGCCATGGCTGCTGTAATAGAGCCCATGATGAATGGCGCTGGTGCACCATGGTTGCTCTACGGCATAGGTGCACTGATTGCTGTTGTACTAACTCTTGTAAAGATTCCCGCTTTACCTTTTGCCTTGGGCATGTTTATACCATTGGAACTCAACATACCTCTACTCATTGGTGGTATCATTCACTGGTTTGTCACCTCTCGAAGCAAAGACAAACAAGCCAATAAGGCACGAGGTGAGAAAGGAACCCTGCTTGCCAGTGGCTTCATTGCAGGTGGAGCATTAATGGGAGTAGTCAGTGCATTGCTCCGATTTACAGGATACAATCCTATCAATCCCGACTGGTTGGCGAACCCATTATCGCAACTACTATCACTTGCTGCCTACTTGCTCTTGATTAGCTACTTTATCATGGCTACGCGAGTGAAGAAGTAAACTGCCCCTTTGGTAGCAGCCAAAAGATAAAAACACAACATTTGGCACATACAACAAACAGCTCATGGCACACTACTTTCAGGATTTGAAAAAGGTGTGAACATGAGCTGTAATCTTGATACGCAATCGCTACAAGAAACGCAAAAGACTACTTACCGTTTCATCACGTCATCACAAAAGTTGTCGGGGTATGGGTTGGCAAGACTGTGAGATGTCACGTCCAAAAACAAAAAGCCCACTGTATGTATCATACAATGGACTCTCATTGTCGGGGCGACAGGATTCGAACCTGCGACCGCCTGTTCCCAAAACAGGAGCGCTACCGGGCTGCGCTACACCCCGCTTGCCTTTCATTTCTGAATTGCGAGTGCAAAGGTAATAGATTATTTCTGATTACCAAAACATTTTGATGTTTATTTTTCAATTTATTGTACCAATATCACTGGCATCATAATACACTACCTTATTTACCAACGACCTTGAGAAACCATACATACAAGGCATGGACAAAAACAGAAAGCCCTCATCCAATCATTCTTGATGCAGATGAGGATTTTCTGATATCGACTGTGTTGTGCGTCATTCAATCACTATTTGAATTACAACGCACAAACGATGAGACTTTGCGATAGCTACGCTAAAATGCCCTGTTGTTGGAAAACTTTTTTAAGGACTTGCACACCCCGTTCAACTTGTTCAATGGTGTGTGTCGCCATGAGTGCAAAGCGCACTAAAGTGTCTTGCGGAGCACAAGCAGGAGGAATCACTGGATTGATGAACACACCATGATCGAAAGCCAACTTTGTCACCATAAACGTTTTGTCGATATCGTGTACATATAATGGAATGATAGGACTTTCCGTATTACCAATCTCAAAACCTTCCTCCTTAAATCGACGTAACGCATAGCAAGTTACTTCCCATAGTTTCTCAATACGCTCAGGTTCGGCTTGCAAGATATGCAATGCCTTTTGAGCAGCAGCTGTTGCAGCAGGTGTGTCCGAAGCACTAAAGATGTAAGTGCGACAGGTATGCCGCAAAAAGTTAATCGTATCTTTGTCTCCTGCGATAAAGCCACCGATAGAAGCAAGACTTTTTGAGAATGTTCCCATGATTAAATCGACATCGTCGGTCAATCCAAAATGGTCGCAAACGCCTCTACCTTGCTTGCCAAACACGCCCACACCATGCGCCTCATCCACCATGACAGAACAGTTATACTTTTTCTTCAATCGAATGATTTCGGGCAAATTAGCCAAATCTCCCTCCATAGAGAACACTCCATCTACCACGATCAACTTCACCGCCTCGTGTGGAAGTTTCTGGAGAATGCGTTCCAAATCTTGCATATCGTTATGCTTGTAGCGCAATGGTGTAGCGAAAGACAGACGACGCCCATCTACAATACTGGCATGGTCTCGGTCATCACAAATCATATAGTCGTTCCTTCCCACTACCACAGCCAATACTCCTTGGTTGACAGAAAAACCAGTAGGGAAACAAAGCGCATCTTCCTTACCCACAAACGTAGCCAACTCTTTTTCTAATTGTACATGCAAATCTAATGTTCCATTGAGGAATCGACTACCTGCACAGCCCGATCCGTATTTCTCCAACGCAGCCTTAGCAGCCGCAATGACACGGTCGTCGCCCGTTAAACCAGTATAGGCATTCGAACCAAACATCAAAACTCGATGGCCGCCCATTTCTACTTCGGTTCCTTGTTTGCTGGTTATCTCTCTAAAATAGGGATACACTCCAGCCTCAATATATTTTTGCGGTTCACGATAGTGTTGGTAACGTTCTTGTAATTGTCCCATTTTCTTCAATTCTTTTTCCTTATTTAATAATCAGAATGCAAAGATATAAATAATTAACTGATTTTGTCCTTTTTACAACCGTATATGTTTGTTTTTATGTTTTTTATCTTTCAGCATATCGTTTATTGAACGGAAAGTAGTACATTTGCAACCATTGTCGGTGATTTTATTCAGCGATTGTACGATTTCTATAAGTATTGAATGGACTGAAGATGAAGAAAATATGGTTCATCATGAATCCCATTTCGGGAACAACGAATAAAGGTGGCATACCCAAACTAATTGATAATACGTTAGATAAGACGCAGTTTGAGTATGAGATTTTAGAAACTAACCACCCGGGACATGCCTCTGAATTGGCTACCGAAGCCAAAGAAAAGGGTGTAGATATTGTTGTTGCTGTAGGAGGCGATGGCACTGTCAACGAAGTGGCACGTGCCATTGTACACTCTCATACCGCCTTGGGAATCTTACCCTGTGGGTCTGGCAATGGTTTAGCACGCCATATGCTCCTGCCGATGAACCTTAAAAAAGCCATTCAGGTGATTAATAAATGTGTCATCCACCATTTTGATTATGGTATTATCAATGACATTCCGTTTTTCTGCACCTGTGGCATGGGGTTCGATGCGTTTGTAAGTCAGAAATTTGCCGAATGTGGCAAACGCGGTCCGATAACTTATGTACAGAAGGTGTTAGAGGAAGGATTGAAATACCAACCCGAAACATACGAAATTATTGACGACCATGGTGTTAGCAAATACAAAGCCTTTCTCATTTCCTGCGCCAATGCGTCACAATATGGCAACAATGCGGTGATTGCCCCACAAGCATCCATGAGCGACGGCTATATGGATGTTATCATTATGGAACCATTCGACCTTATCGAAGCTTCGCAAATCAGCATTGACATGTTTAACAAGACCTTGGATAAGAATTCTAAAATTAAGACTTTTAGAACAAAAAAGTTACACATCAAACGAAGCAAACCCGGGGTTATCCATTACGACGGCGATCCTGTGATGACGGGCAAAGATATCGACATAGAGCTACAAGAGAAAGGTATCAAAATCATCATCAACCCTGATGCCGATAAACGACAGCGCCAACCCAATGCGTTACAAAGTGCGGCTGCAGAACTATTTAACGAAATTAACGTTGTTCGAGAGGATATTTCGAAGCAGACGCGCCATATTCAGGCGTTGAGTCGAGTGCTACAAAAGAAACTGAACATATAATCTCCTTTGAGTGAGGAACGCATGAAGGCATGAACAGCGCAGAAAACTATCACTACATTTACCATTCAACCCTACAAATCGCCCTTAAATTTGTGCATCAATGCAAATAAAACGCATGGGTTAACGCCTTGTACCACTCACTCCTTTGCCCTTGTTCGTCCAACAATGTACACTCTTTTATTTCCAAACAATCGGGACGAAACTTTGTAAAAGCCATGAGACAGCGTTTGGGTTCTTTTCGCAAATGGGTTTTAATTTTATATTGTTTGTACAAGTAAAGTCCTGCAAACGCTGCCTCTGCCATAAATTTTTCCATGTTATCCGTGGGCAACACCACACTAAAAATTCCCCTACTCGAGAGCAACAGCTGGACACCCTTGCACAAATCCTTATACGGTAAGCTACAGGCATGCCTCGCCAATGCCTTTTGTTCGTCTGGATTGCGCAAGCTATCTATAAAATAAGGTGGATTAGTCACAATGGTATCAAATTCCTCTGTGGCGCTCAACTGTTGCAAGGGCACATTTTCCACCGTTATTCTATCAGCAAAAGGTGATGTAGCTACGTTTTCCGCAGCCTGTTCACACGCCTCGCAATCGATATCTATGGCGACGATACGAGCCTGTGGATAGCGTTGTGCCATCATTAAAGCAATGAGTCCAGTGCCTGTTCCGATATCCAAAATGCGCTGCCCGCCTTGCGCCCACGCACCCAACAACACACCGTCAGTACCCACTTTCATGGCGCATCTGTCTTGCCGCACCTTAAATTCTTTCAGTTGAAACCAATCGTTACTCATGCTGCAAACTTAGTCATATTTTTGGGAAATATGTTCCATCGGGTGCTTAAAAGTAACAAAAAAATCACCGATTCTTATTTTACCACTATCGGCGCATCCGACAGCTGGAAACCGCCAGTAGCGACAAGTATAAAATCTTTGATTTCAACAGAGTACACTTACGCTTCTTAATCCATGGTTCCAAGCATGCCAAGGCATACACCTTGTGTTCACACTCCATTAATGAGACTATCTCACTCGGTTAATGGAAAAACGTTGGTATGAAAATATTACTAATAAACCTAATATAGAAGAAGAAATAAGTAATCCCTAAATACACATCTTTCAAATCTCTCAATTGCTCTGGTTTTGCCATTTTTCGAACGGTAGGCCAGTAATATACGAGGCATAAAAAAATCCAGGGCTCTGAATATTGATATAATCCACGAAACATGAAAAACACATTCACTATAACTAAGGTAATGAGAGATTTGTCATACCCATAGTCCTCTTCTAATTCTTTGAAAAACTCTTTCACCTTGCTCATCACTTTCAAACGTCAATTGAATTTTACGATAACAAAAATAGAATATTTTTTTGAAACGTTAAAGAAATATCATGAGAAAAACGATCTACAGCACGGTGCTTTGACATCTCCACACACTCGTACGCCAGAGAACGAATAAAAATAAATTATTCTGCCTCTCGGAAAAACACAGTTCTTTGTATTTTAGACTCATATTTTTGCAAAGCAAAGTACCAAACTAACAGCAGTTATAAAAATAGTGATATGCTGCATGGGAGACTTATAAATGCTGAATTTTCTTTACAAAGTGCCTCTCATAACTCGCGTGTAAACAACCAACGTCAAAGTTGCTCGCAAATACGCGAATTATGAGAATGTTTCATAACCTCTTGTTGTTTAAGATGTTACGCTCAAGCCATTTCGTTTCATCCCTATTTTCATCCTTTTTTGGCGATTGAAGCATTGAGATAAGCTCGCAATTTGCATGCTTTAATGCTGCTATAGTATGTAGATAATGCCTCTAATACATGTTTCTAAGACCGTAAAATCAATGTTCTGGCATGAAAAGACGTTTATTTTCTTAAAATCAGCCCATTTTTGTATACCGTTTGCCTATTGATTTTTTCTATTTTGAAGATTTTAGATGGTCGTTTTTTGGTAAAATGATAGGACAAAAACGACGGATGTTTTTAACCAGAAAGATAAGGATTAAAGCAAAAAAGAGCTATCGGCAACTAAACGTGGCACACATTTTGCACCATTATTTAACTGGAACTCAACCACACATATTATAAATAGTAGAAATGCAAAGTCCTAATCTCAATAAAAAGTAGTAACTTTGCAAGCTGATAACGAAAAGAGAATATATGAGCAAGAAAAATAACGCATCTATCCAAATGATTGCTGATTACGAAGGTGACATCTCTAACTTATTCAACGTGAATGTGGAAGGAGAAGTGCCCGTATTGGCAACACGCAACATGGTGATGTTTCCTGGGGTGCTTTGTCCCATACTCATTGGACGCGACAATAGCTTGAGGCTAATAGAAACAGTAAAGAAAAGTCCCAATACTACATTTGCTATCTTCTGTCAAAAAAACTCAGAGACAGAGGAGCCACAACAAGGAGACTTATATGATTATGGCGTATATGCTCGCTTGGTACGCGTGCTGGAAATACCCGGACATGGGCAAAATGTGACAGCCATTGTTCAATCGTTGGGTCGTTGCAAACTCGACAAGATAACGAAGAAGACACCTTACCTTCAGGGACTTACCCATTTGGAGGCAGAAATACTGCCTAAGGAAGGCGATTCGGAGTATCATGCAGCCGCAGAAGATTTGCGCAAACAAACCATTGAATACATCAAAGAGAATGACGACATTGCAGATGAAGCGCAATTTGCATTAAGTAATCTGCAAAATGACGTACTGACTATTAACTACATCTGCACCAACATGCCCTTCTCTATTGAAGACAAGATGAAGATGCTGATGGTCAACTCTATGATTGAGCGTATCTTGGTGTCGCTGAAAGTTCTGAACAAAGAAATGCAACTGCTTGAATTGCAGAAGGACATTCGTACCAAAACACGTGAAGACCTTGACGAACAACAACGCGAATACTTCCTACAACAGCAAATTAAGAATATTCGAGAGGAGTTAGGCAATGCAGACGGCTCCCCAGAACGACGTGAATTGGAAGAAAAAGCCAAGAAGAAACATTGGAATGAGGATATTGAGGCGACGTTTGAAAAAGAGCTTGATAAGCTCGACTTGCTCAATCCACAAAGTCCAGAATATAGCGTACAGCTTTCTTATCTTCAGACTTTGGTTAGCTTACCTTGGGGAGAGTTTACCAAAGACAACCTTGATTTGCGCCGTGCTGCTCGCACCTTAGACCGTGATCACTATGGCATGGAGAAAGTGAAAGAGCGCATCTTAGAATATATGGCGGTATTACAGTTGCGTGGCAATCTAAAGTCACCCATCCTTTGTCTATACGGACCTCCCGGTGTGGGTAAGACAAGTTTGGGCAAGAGCATTGCTTCTGCCATGAAACGCAAATATGTGCGCATTTCATTAGGAGGTGTACACGACGAATCAGAGATACGCGGACACCGCCGAACCTATATTGGTGCCATGCCTGGACGAATCATCAAGAGCTTACAGAAGGCAGGCTCTTCCAATCCTGTCTTTATCCTTGACGAGATTGATAAAGTGACTCAAAACACCATTAACGGTGACCCCTCGTCGGCACTCCTTGAGGTATTGGACCCTGAACAGAACAATGCGTTCCACGACAACTATTTGGATGTGGACTATGATTTATCTCATGTGATGTTTATTGCCACAGCCAACGACCTGAATACCATTCCACGCCCCTTGCTCGACCGTATGGAAATTATTCAAGTCAGTGGTTATATCACGGAAGAAAAGATAGAAATAGCCAAGCGACATCTCATTCCTCGTGAATTGAAAAATACGGGATTAGACACGCATAGCCCAAAAGTGAAGTTCAACAAAGCTTCCTTAGAAAAAATAATTGAGCAATATACTCGCGAAAGTGGTGTACGCCAGTTAGAGAAGCAAATTAACAAAGCATTGCGCAAAATGGCTTATAACAAAGCGATGGAGGGGAATTTAGACTACACGGACATCACAGCCGAAAAGATAGAGGGACTTTTGGGCAAGCCTCCTTTCTACCGCGACATCTACCAAGGCAACGACTATGCGGGAGTAGTAACTGGATTGGCTTGGACCAGTGTGGGTGGTGAGATTCTCTTTATAGAAACTTCTATGAGCAAAGGAAAGCCTGGCAAGCTAACGCTTACAGGTAATTTAGGCGATGTGATGAAAGAATCAGCAGTGATAGCTCTCGAATACGTCAAAGCTCATGTAGACGCCTTAGGCATTGACTACCGTGTCTTTGACCAGTGGAACATTCATATCCATGTGCCTGAAGGCGCAACTCCAAAAGACGGTCCATCGGCTGGAATCACGATTGCTACGTCTATTGCTTCGGCTCTCACTCAACGCAAGGTGCGCAAGAATACAGCCATGACAGGCGAAATTACCCTCCGTGGCAAGGTTTTACCTGTAGGAGGAATTAAAGAAAAGATACTCGCAGCAAAACGAGCTGGCATTACAGACATTGTGATGTGCAAGGAAAACAAAAAGGATATTGACGAGATTCCCGAAAAATACTTGAAAGGCGTTGATTTCCATTATGTGGAGAACGTGCAACAAGTGTGGGACTTTGCACTGACAGACGAACGGGTTGACCATCCTATAGATTTGACAGTCGAAGACGAGTCGAAGCGGCCGAGCAAGCAAATAGAAGAGATACTTGCATAAAGCGTATCAACATGACATTTGAACTCCAACATACAGACCCTAATTCGTCTGCTCGCACAGGACTGATTACTACGGCTCACGGGCAAATCAAAACACCGATTTTCATGCCTGTGGGTACGGTGGGAACGGTGAAAGCTGTGCATTTCAGTGAACTAAAGCAACAAGTCAAGGCGCAGATTATCTTGGGAAATACGTATCATCTGTACCTTCGACCAGGTTTAGAGATTCTAAAAGCGGCTGGTGGACTACATCAATTTAATGGTTGGGATCGTCCTATTCTGACAGACTCTGGCGGGTTTCAAGTGTTTTCACTCACGGGTATTCGCAAATTAACCGAAGAGGGATGCGAGTTTAGGTCACATATTGATGGCTCAAAACATTTTTTCACCCCTGAGAATGTCATGGATACCGAGCGTATCATTGGCGCAGATATCATGATGGCTCTCGATGAATGTCCTCCCGGTGATTGCGACTACCAGTACGCAAAGCAAAGTCTGGGTATGACGCATCGCTGGCTGGATCGTTGTATCAAACGCTTTAAGGAGACCGAACCCTTATATGGATATGACCAATGTCTATTTCCTATCGTGCAAGGAGCTGCCTATAAAGACCTTCGTCAAGAGTCAGCAAAATATATTGCAGATAAAGGTGCAGACGGAAATGCCATTGGTGGATTAGCCGTTGGCGAACCCACAGAGGTGATGTATGAAATGATTGAAGTGGTGAACGACATTCTTCCTAAAGACAAGCCACGCTATCTTATGGGCGTGGGAACACCACAAAACATTTTAGAGGGCATCGAACGAGGCGTGGATATGTTCGACTGTGTGATGCCAACGCGCAATGGTCGTAACGCAATGCTCTTTACCTACGAGGGTACAATGAACATGAAGAACAAGAAATGGGAAAATGATTTCACTCCCATTGATTCTTCAGGATGCGACATTGACATGGTATGTACAAAAGCATACCTGCATCATTTGTTTAAAGCTAAAGAGTATTTGGCACTGCAAATAGCCTCAATACACAATTTGGCTTTTTACCTCAGACTGGTAACCGATGCACGTCAGCACATTGAACAGGGCGACTTTATCAGTTGGAAACGAAGTATCATCGAACAATTGGGACGAAGAATATAAACGGATGAAAAGTTTCAAATCAAGAAGAAAACACCGCAGATTATTAAAAGTCGGTAGAAAAATGCATCGACTTACTGCTCCCATAGGGTCATTGTTTCAATGGCTCGCTCACAAACTCCGTTTCTTAAAGATTTTGAATCCAAAGAAATATATCAAGCGGATAGACTGGTATATCATAAAAAAGTTCGTTGGTACTTACATTTTCTCTATTGCTTTGATTATCGCTATTGCGATAGTCTTTGACTTTAATGAGAACTTGTCCAAGTTCACAGAATACAAAGCTCCCGTGAGAGCAATCATCTTTGACTATTATGCCAACTTTATCCCATATTTCTCAAACCTGTTTAGCCCACTATTTGTATTCATTGCCGTTATCTTTTTCACTTCCAAATTGGCTGGCAATTCGGAGATTATAGCCATGCTGGCAACAGGTATCTCCTTTAAGCGTTTGATGCGACCCTACATGATATCATGCATACTCATTGCGTCGGTATCCTTTTTCCTCAGTGCGTATGTCATTCCACATGGCACAGTAGTGCGACAAAATTTTGATAATCTATACAAGAATAACAAAAAACGGTCGGCTGCGGATAATGTCCAACTGCAAGTTGACAAAGGAACGATAGCTTATATTCAGCATTATGACAATAAAACGAAACGGGGATACGGCTTCTCGTTAGATAAATTTAAGGATAAAAAGCTGGTAAGTCATCTCACCGCCATGGAAATTCAATACGACACGATTGCCGATGCCAAGTATCATTGGACCGTGACAGGTTGGAAGATAAGAGAGCTGAAGGGACTACGAGAGCATATTACCAGCGGAGCAGAACGAGACACTGTCATCATGATGGAGCCTATGGACTTGGTATATTCTAAAGGACAACAAGAGACGTTTACCAGTCCAGAACTGCGCGAGTACATTAGTAAACAGGTAAATCGTGGCTCAGGCAATGTGGTGCAATACCAAGTAGAATATCATAAGCGTATTGCCTCCTCCTTTGCCTCCTTCATACTGACGATTATTGGGTTGTCATTGTCAGCTCGCAAGCGAAAAGGAGGCATGGGATTGTATTTGGGTTTGGGACTTGCATTGAGCTTCTTGTATATTCTGTTACAAACCATCTCGGCTACCTTTGCCATCAATGCAGATGCTCCACCAATGCTGGCAGCTTGGGTACCCAACCTTCTCTTTAGCGTTGTGGCTTACTTTTGCTATAGAAAGGCGCCGAATTAATGCCAACTATGATTGGACGTCATTACTCTTTGGCATATGAAGGAAATAAAAGAAAAATAGAAAAATAATCCATATTTCGTCAACACTCCATAGAATGCGAGATACGAAAGATGAATAGTAAATTGAAAGTATGAAATTTGAAGAATTACCATTAAATAATAATGTATTAGACGCTTTGTACGATATGCACTTTGATACCTGCACACCAGTGCAAGAAAAGTGTATTCCAGAAATCTTAAAAGGAAGAGATGTCTTAGGCGTAGCACAGACAGGAACGGGAAAGACAGCCGCCTATTTATTACCCATATTGAGTAAAATAGACAGTAACAACTATCCAGACAATGCCATTAATTGTCTTATTATGTCGCCCACTCGTGAGCTGGCGCAGCAAATAGACCAAGCCATGCAAGGCTTTGGCTATTATCTTCAAGGCGTGAGCAGCGTGGCTGTGTACGGTGGAAATGACGGAAACCGATATGACCAAGAAGTTAAAAGCTTACGATTGGGGGCTGATGTGGTGATTGCTACTCCAGGACGTCTGATTAGTCATATCAACATGGGTAACATAGACATGAGCAAAATTAGCTTTTTCGTGTTGGATGAAGCCGACCGTATGCTCGACATGGGCTTTGCTGACGACATCATGAGCATTGCGAAAGGATTGCCCAAAACTTGCCAAACTATTATGTTTTCTGCAACAATGCCTGACAAGATTAACGATTTGGCACGAACCTTACTGAAAAATCCAATTGAGATTAAGTTGGCAGTCAGCAAACCTGCAGAGAAAATCAAGCAGTGTGCATACATTTGTTACGAGGCACAGAAGCTGAAAATCATTGAAGACATCTTTAAGAAAGGTGATCTGAAACGTGTCATAGTCTTCTGCGGTTCGAAACTAAAAGTGAAACAGGTAGCGGCAGCCCTGCATCGCATGAATGTAAACTGCAGTGAGATGCACTCTGATTTGGAACAGGCACAGCGTGATGAAGTGATGCTTAACTTTAAGAGTGGGCAATTGGACGTACTCGTAGCAACCGACATTGTGGCAAGGGGTATTGACATTGATGATATATCTATGGTTATCAATTATGACGTACCCAACGATGCAGAAGACTATGTTCACCGCATAGGACGTACCGCACGTGCCGATAGAGACGGACAAGCCATAACCTTGGTTGCACAAGACGACACTTATCTCTTTGAACAGATTGAAAAGTTCTTAGGAAAAGAGGTGGAAAAGACTCAACTTCCAGAAGGTATTGGCGAAGCACCCGAATACACTTCGGGAAGAAGACCGCAACGGCGTGGAACAAAGGCTAAATCTATCCGACGCAAAGATAGAAATCAGACCGCACATAAACATAAGCCTCGCCGTCAAAACGACCAACAAAAGGAGACTTCACGGACAGTAGATGCATCAAAGAACAATAATGTGTCGAAGGATTCTGAACAGCGTGAAAAACAAACAAGTCGTAAAGGTCGCAGAAAGAATGTACAGCCACAGCGCAACAATCAGGTTACAAAACAGAAATCAGAGAATGAGCGCACGGACGAAAAGAGTACTGAGCAGCAGCCAAAGAAACAAAACAAACAACGCACGCAAAACAGGAATGAAAATAGGAATAATAAGCCACGCTCGCAACAAGACAACAAACAACCAAATGTAGAGGGACGCAATAAGAAAGCAACCCAGCCCAATAACGAACGCCAGGCTAAGAAACAACGTACCAACAAAAAGCAAAACAAACGACAAAAGCAAGAGGTTACGTATCAAGGTACGAGAAAATTTGAAGCACCAAAGAAACAACAAAAGACAGAATCAGGATTCACTTCAATCATTAAAAAGCCATTACGCTGGCTTAAATCCTTGAGTAAGAAATAAAAATGAGAGCACCATGGGTGCTCTTTTTTTATGGCTTTCACGAATCGCTGAATAATGGGTCAGTCGTAAAACCCAGTTGCATCCCTCCTCTCATGCACATAATTTCATAAGTATTTGTTATCTTTGCATCATGAAGACCGAGCAATTGTTGCGTTGTATCTTTCCAGAGATACTCGCAGATTATTTTGATGTGATAGATATCCAAGTATTGCTGTCCGGTAAAACTTTATTAAACAAAATAATTTAGGGCTGACACTTCTCACGAGGTGTCAGCCCTTTTGGT